>JAGVMW010000173.1 GCA_020053615.1 archaeon
AAATCCACTTGGAACATAGCAAAAGAGTAGAAAAAATCCAAACTGTCAATTGAGTTTTCCTGTTAAATTAGTTAGCAAACTGTCAAAGTTGGGTTATAATCTTTAAGGAATACTTGAGTATAACTAAATACCATCGTAAATAATGCGGCTAATGTAGATAAAAATATAATTAACCATTTTAGTTTATTATTTTCCAAACATACTGCAACTGATTTTCCAAGATGATTAAACATACTCTTATCGGCATTTTTAGTATAAGACTTTGGTTCCTGGAATGAAAGCGTAATAAATACTGAACATAAAGCGATAAACATAGTCAGAAATATCGTAAATTTAATAGAAGTTAAACTGGCAATGGTTGAACCAAGAGGAGCACTTATTGCTGCTCCCACTAATAAAAATGAAACTGCTTTCCCGCTTATTTTTGGATGTTCATTTTCTCTTTTAAGTTCTTTAAGCGTATCATATAATAATGCACTGTCGCTCCCAGATTTGAAACTTAATCTAATGCCGCAAAAGATAGATGATACTAATAAGATAAGATAGTTTTCAAAAATAACTAAAAAAACAACCCATAATAGATATCCTAAGCTTGAAATCACAAGAGTTGTTTTTCGACCATATAAATCAGATATGATTCCTGAAGGAACTTCTAATATTAATGATACTATCCACGTTAAAGAACCCATAAACATTATTTTAGACAGACTTAAATCAATATCCAAAAAATATACCGTTAGAATTGCTCCGAATAGGAAGAACAAATGTAAAAAATAATAAGCATAATATTTCCAGATGTTTGATTCCAATCTTTTTTTACGATTAATGTCCATAGTTGATACTTAAAACAAGATAGTTTATTAAATATATCAAAAATGTTTAGTTTATTTGTTAAGTAACTCGAAAAATGCAACACAACTAAGAATACACCACTTTTATCACATCTTTCTCCTGCGGAACATAATCTCCATAAGAGTAAGCTTCTTCACCGTTAACCGTCATGCTCAAGTTGCCGCCTTTACCATTACAATAACTTTGATTAGTGGTCAAACAGCCGCCTTCTAACTTAACTTTAAACTTCTCCAGAACTTGCCTCAATGCCAACTCAGAATACATCGAAACTTTATTTCCATCTAATTTTACGAAAAAGTCTTGAGGATTAGAACTATTAATGAAATCAACTGATTTCCCATTAATGCTTACCTCCAACGAAAAACTAATCGGAGTCTGATTGAAAGGATACAATGCAAACTCTTCACAAGCATTCTGCCAGCACAAATTCTGGTAGCACAATACTGAAACCGGAATATCATCACACATCAAATAACAATCAGAATCAGCTTGACAATTCTTTTGAATAGTAGTTGGAGCTTGCCCATTATTCCCAAAATCCATAAATGCGGGAACGGTAAAACCAATAATTAACATTACTAAGAACGCAATTATCACTACTTTCTTTACCAGCATCTTCTGCTCTTCTGACCACTTCTTTACCATAAGTTATATAGAAAAAAGAAAGAGATTAAAAAGGTTTCTAACGGATTTATTCGTATTTGTTTAGCATCTTCAAAATTCCGGAGTGCATTATCGTAATGGAGACATCCCCGTAGGGGGCAAGTCCCCCTGTCGCCATCGCAAATTAAATCTGAATGAATTTTGACTTTATGATGCTAAACAAATACATTTACTCTACAACCAGATTACCGGTCATGCCTCTCCAATCCTCGCAGGTAGAACACAGAAATTTGTATGTTCCAACTTTATCCGGTGTAAACTCTACAATTGTATCTCCAACTACTTTCTGCTCCACCCCTAATCCAGACACGGAAAAGGTAAATTCACCCATTTCTACTGGTTTAATGGTAAGCTTTAGGCTTTGCCCTTTCTTTACTGTAACTACATTTGGATCAAACAACCATTTCTTCGCCGTAACAGTTTGAACCAGTTGTTTTACTGGAGTTGTTGATTCAACTGGCGCAGCAATCTCCTCTTCATCTGTAGGACTAACCTCACTTGGTTCGGCAACAATTGGCTCGGTTTCCACTGGCTCAGTTGCAGCAGGTTTAGTGGTATCTACAGTAGCAGGTTTACTTACAGTAATATTACTTACATTAACGTCTGCTGTTGCTGCTTCTTCTACAATTGGAGCAATCGTAGTCTCATTCAACTCAAACCCTCGCGGGAAGAATAATTTTCCGTCAAGCGTAACATAAGATTCTACTTCTTGTCCAGCTACGGATAAAGTAAACTTATACAGGTTATCTAATTCTGCTTTATCTTTCACTTCAGCTACGAAAGGCGGAGCAAGTAAATTAGTATTTACGTAATTTAACACTTTTTCTTCGGCGGCATCCATGGAAACTTTCTCTCCAGCAACAGATGAACTGCCGTACCCAAATCCGCCGCTGAATATGGAAATAACTAATAATATTAGCAATACTACCGAAATTACAGTCCAAGTTGATACTTTCTTAAACATATCATCATCACCACCATTTTCATTGTTTTTATCTGGATCACTGCTAAATGCAGGAGTAATAGAAATACCTTCTTTTTTTGGTTCGACTTTAGGTTCAAACCGAGGCTCGTTTCTGGGAGCTATTTTTGGCTCGACTCTGGCTGGCTTGATTTGAATCTCTTCTTCGTCATCAAAATCTTCTTCATCAAAGGCTACTTCTTTCTTTTTAACTGAAGCTGATTTAGGCTTAAACGTAGTAGCCGAAGCCGTTGACTTCTTCTTATCTACTTTTAACACGGGATAATCTTCATCTACAAACTCTTCTCCAAAGGAGTCTTCTTCAACTTCATCAATGTGTTTCTGTTCCATAGTATTTCACCCTGAGAGTGCTACCTCAGAAGTGTATTTAAAGATTTAGGTAGTTTAAAAGATAGTTTCAGAGAGTAAAGAGGGTTACTTAATTGTCCTAAGTCCTCTTCTAACTAATGAAGTAAACATCTGTTCAGCTTTATCAACATGAGCAGAGGCTAACAGAAAATTTAACATGGGTTCAATGTTTTTATCTTGCTGAAATTCTTGTATAGCTACATAATAAGGTAATTTACGCTCAACTTTTACTATTGGAACCGGTAATCCACCTGAATTCATTATTTGAGCTAAAACAACTCTAGCAACTCTTCCATTTCCATCTTTAAATGGGTGTATGTGCAGCAATTGGTTATGCACCACTGCAGCTTGTACTAAGCAGCCATATTGGGCGCTATTAGAATACCACTGTTCTAATTCTTTTAGTAACGGCACGATAGATTCTGGTTCTGCACCTCGGCTGTAAACTACTCCTCCTGAACCTTTGACTATTACTGATTCACTGCTTTTTCTTATCGCTCCACTATACTCTTTGGTACTATAAAATATGTCTTGATGAACTTTACAAATATCACTCAACGTTGGTTTAAATGTCTGAGGTCCAAATCCAGCTTGATCTCTCAACATAGTGAAAAGTACATCCGATAAGGTTATCGCTTCAAAAACATCGTACAGCCCTGTTGAGACCATTATTCTAGGAGTCGTACCTTTCCCCACCCCCTGAAGAAAACTATAATGTATTCCCCCCATCTTTATTGCCTCAAAAGTTTGATCAAAGTTTAACTTTGAGCCTTCGATTACGTTGGTGTGGTGCACAAATCGAGCATTAAACTCTTGTTCTTCATGTAATACTTCAGCATCCTGAAGTGAAGCGTTACCATCTTCTCGTCTCTGGATGTGTTCATCGAGAGCAGACATTCCCGTAGGGAGCTTCCCCTTGTCTGCCTTGCTGTAATCTCCAAGGAGGCTCGACCTTAGGATGGTAACG
>JAGVMW010000180.1 GCA_020053615.1 archaeon
AAATCCACTTGGAACATAGCAAAAGAGTAGAAAAAATCCAAACTGTCAATTGAGTTTTCCTGTTAAATTAGTTAGCAAACTGTCAAAGTTGGGTTATAAGAATTAAGAATTTCTTCTTTTCGTTCTTCGGTGTAGAATTGTGTTGTATGAAGTGTTCTATAACAACCACAATCTCTGCAGTGATACTTCTGCCTACCACTAGAAGTAAAACCATTCATTACAATATTATTACTATTGCACTTTGTGCAAACCTCTTTTTTTGTCATAAAAGATAGAAAGAGGAAGAAGAATAAAAATCTTTCTATCAGTCACTTAAGAACATTACCGAAACTTCTACCTCACCCGTATCACTTCTAAATTCTTCGGAGCTGCCGTCTCAATTCTATACTGCTGATGTATCGAACTGGCCAAATCTAAACATCGAGAAGATTCGCCGTGTATAGTAATTACTTTCCGTGGCTGTGGATTACATCTCTTGACATAATTCATCAACTGCCGTCTATCAGAATGGTTAGTAATTTCCAATTTATGCACTTCCAGATTTATCTTAAGCATGCTCTGCTTGCCATTATCCCTAATCATAATCTCAGTCTCTCCGCCTTTAATTCTAGAACCTACTCCACCCGGAGGCTGGTAACACGAGAAAATCAACGAATGTTTAGTTCCTTCAGCTAATCCTTTCAGATACTCCATACTAGGTCCTCCGGTAAGCATACCCGAAGTAGCTAAAATCAAACAAGGCCCTTCTTCCAGCATTATCTGTTTCCTTTCTTTCTGCGAACCGACCCGTTTGAACACATCAGACATAAACGGATTATTCTCTTTATGAAATATCTGCTGTCTAATATTCCTGTTCAAAAACTCTGGATATGCAGTATGAATCGCAGTAACGTCCCACAACATACCATCTAAATATACCGGAGCCTGCGGAATTTTTCCTTCACGAATCAGCCGTTCCACAATAAGCATAACTTCCTGCGCTCTTCCCGAACCTAACACTGGCATCAAAACCTTACCGCCGCGTTCAAATGTCTTTTTGATAGTTTCAATCATATAATTATCGGCATCTTCTTCAGACATGACATTATCTTTTCCACCATAAGTAGCTTCCATGATTAACGTTTCTACACGAGGAAATTGAGTATTAGCTGGTTCTAAAACATTAGTTCGCGCATACTTCAAATCTCCAGTATACACTAAATTGTGCAGTCCATTTCCGATATTCAGATGCACGATAGAACTGCCGATAACATGTCCAGCATTGTAAAACGTCAATCTTACATCTGGAGTAATATCATTAACCTCATCATAATCCAAGCAGATAGTATGCAGAACCATATCTCTGATTTCTGCCGTATCATATAATGGATCTTTACCCTCATTACGCTGAACTTTAACCATATCTAATTGCAGTAGAGACATAACATCTCTGGTCGGCTCAGTACAATACACCGGCCCTTTGTATCCATATTTAAACAGATAAGGAATCAACCCGCAGTGATCCAAGTGTGAATGCGTAACGATTATTGCATCTATTTCGCTGATATTTAATTCCGGTGCATCTAGAAAAGGATAACTTTCCGGACCATCTTCACTAGCATCAATACCGCAATCCATCAAGATCCTAGATTCAGGAGTCTGCAATAATAAACAACTTCTTCCTACCTGCCGTGCTGCCCCTAAGAAAGAAACTCTGACCCATTCATGCTTCTTCTCCCTCAACCATCCGTCATATATTCTGTGGCCAGTCTTGTCTAAGAATTTCTTGCGGTAATCTGCATTTTCATATAAAACAGAACGGATACTTTCAATCAACTTAGAACGAATTGGTGGAATTCTCTTGATTAAAGGAATCCACATCGTCTTAGCTTTAATATCTCTAAGAATATCGCCTTCTTTACCAATAACCACTCCCGGCTTATCAGCATGGATTATTACTTCCGAACGCGGAGCATCAAAGATCATCTCATCTATACCTGCTTCTTCCGGAATTATTTTCTTAATCTCTTTTTCTGCTTTAGCTATTTCCATACATAAAGCTGGATCCGGTCTAAGTTCGATACGTTTCTTGAACTGCTGCACCGCTGCTCGGATAGTTCCTTCATTGTCCATGAAGTACTTTTTATCTTTAGTATATAGTACAATATTCGCTCCCTCGAACGTCGCATCTGAAATCTTTCCTTCAGGAAGCACTTTAATTATTTCTTTCAATATGTCTGCCATGTTAAAACCTCGTCACTACAAAAAGCGACCTACACTCCAAAATTGTTTAATTTACTATTACGATTATTATCAAAAAAAATTAAATATGATGAAACAGAATTATGGGCTACATCATAAACTATATTCCATTTCTTTCTGCATCACCTTCTTGATTTCTTTCTCTGTAACTACAACCACATCAATTCCATTTCCGGAAGCGCTGTCTCTCTGCAAAGCGGTATTCACACTTTTTACCGCTAACTTTATTCCGTCAGCAACACTCATATCTGGTCGGTATTGAGTTTCCAATACACCATACGCAAATACTGAACCTGAACCAGAAGATACAAAATCTCTCATCTTGGTTACGCTTCCATCAGGAAATAAATCATATAAATAAACTCCGCTGGAATCTTTTCCCGCTAATAAAAAGTGAGCAATACCTGGAAACATACTCATCTGGCGAATACTGCTGTACAATAATCCCCCCAGTAAATTAGCGGCTTCTTTTACACTAGGCTTTTTGCCTGTTCTTACTTCTTTCAGCTTTAATTCAGCGCGAATAAGCTTGATAATCAATTGAGCATCAGAAACATTTCCGGCGATAGTAACTGCCATATCATCAGAAATAATATGAACTTTATCTGCCCGCTTATCTACAATCATATTTCCGGCAGTAGCTCTTTTATCTGCAGCAATGACAATACCATCCTTGCATACCATTCCTAAAGTAGTAGTTCCTGTTTTTAATTGTTTTAATTGTTCTTCCATAGTTTAAGCCTCTAGAAGGATTTATTTAGACATCTATTCGATTCCCTCTATTAACCAGAAAATAAACGATATTTATAAAGATTTCTACGCTGATTTATAAAAGGGTAAACAAACACCCAGACAAATACCTAATCAAATATCAAATTACAGCAAATCATGCACCGACAGCGTTCCTTCGATAACATCATCGCTTTTACTACAATAAGGACATACCGGCAATCTGGCTTTAAACTTATACTTGCATCTTCCGCAGAATAGCTCTCTTTTAGCCGTTCGGCCAGCTTTAAAGCAAGCATAACATTCATAACGGTTCTCTCTATCTGTAACCTGATAAAGATACGTCTCGTTCTTATCCACTGCACTGCCACATTTGAAGCAGTTAACTTTAGTTTTAAGTATCGGCATCATAGTATTAAACCACCCTTTTGATAAGTCTCAGAAAGAGGGTTGATTTAAAAAATCTTCGCTTATACAAACTCGACTTTTGCGTATTTACATTAAATTGACAAAACAACGTTTATATACCCCGGGATAATTCTTCTGCTTTATGTCTCATCATAAAAACATCCATTTCCTGAGATATTTTATCATTATAGTTGGAATTATCGCCGTTTTTTACTTCTCAGAGAATAATCCCTGGGTAAAAGAATATCTTTCCCAGCCTGAAACGATTAAAACGCTGGTTTTAAGCTGGGGAATAGCTGCACCTTTAGTCATAATCCTGCTTCAATTCTTCCAAACTACAATTTCCATCATTCCTTCACAAGTTACTACCATTGTAGCTGGATTTCTGTTCGGACCGATATGGGGTGGAATTTACAGCTTAATTGGAGTTACGTTAGGCTCAGAAACCATTTACTCCCTCTCCAAAAAATACGGGAAAAAACTTGCTTTGAAACTGTTCAATCCAGTAGAAATAGCTCATTTTCAGCACTTCTTTAAACAAAAAGGCAATTGGTCGATATTCTTAGCCCGAATAATGCCTTTCTTTCCAAATGACTTGGTTAGCTTCACTGCTGGATTAATTGGAATCAAACGAAAAGATTTCCATTTATATTCTACCTTTGGATTCATACCTCAGATAGTTTTATTTTCGTTGATTGGATGGGGGCTATCTCCAGAAACAGCAAAAGTAACTCTAGCTTTATTGGTAGCAATAGTTATTTTATTATTTTTAGCGGTTATATTTAAAAATAAGATTAAAAACGTAGTCATTAAAGATTTACATAAAGGTATTTGTTTAGCATCATAAGGTCGAAACCCATTCGATTACGACATAGAGAGCGACAGAGGGTTGTCTCTTACGGAGATGTCGCTCTTATGATTTTACGGCGAGGATTTCGAAGATACTAAACAAATACACATAAAGTAAAAACAGAACAACCACATTTAAAAAATAAAACATGAAATCAACCATCTATCAAGAAGTGCTTTCCAAGATAAAGCCTAGTGAAACCGAACAGAAGAAATGTGAAAAGATTACTGAATTATTTCTCACCACTTTAAATTCCAAACTTAAAGATGCCAAAGGCATTCTAGGTGGCAGTGGAGCTAAAGATACCTGGCTTGCTGGAGCGCATGATGTAGATATATTTGTACAATTTGATTACCTGAAATTCGCAGCTCAATCCGGAAGATTATCGGATTTATTAGAAAAGACATTGCAGAAAACATTTCTCAAATCTAAGATTAACCGTCTGCACGGAAGCAGAGATTATTTCCAATTGCGTTATGAGGGAATTGATTTTGAAATTGTGCCTATACTAAAAGTAACTAAGCCAGCCCAAGCTAAGAATATTACAGACTTGTCTCCGCTGCATTCATTATGGGTGAATAAACATGCCACTACGCAGAAAGATGATATTCGCTTAGCTAAGCAATTCTGCAAAGCCAATGGATTGTATGGCGCAGAATCGTACATCGGCGGATTTAGCGGTTACGTGTTAGAGATATTAGTAGCACATTACGGCTCGTTTGAGAAACTACTTAAAGCTAGTCTAAAATGGAAAGATAAAGAAGTAGTTGACCCGGCAAATCATTATCCTAAGAAAGACGCTTTATTCCATCTCAATAGTTCTAAACAGCATTCTCCTTTGATTCTAGTTGATCCGATGGACAAAAGTAGAAATGCTTCAGCCGCTTTATCCCGAAATAAATTTATTGAACTCAAGAAAAAAGCTAATGAATTTTTGAACAAGCCAGCAGTAAGTTTCTTTGTCAAGTCGGAATTAAGTTTAGCGATGTTGCAGAAAGAAGCGAAGCAGATTAAACTTCATCTGGTTTATCTAGAAGTACAACCCAAACTGGGAAAGAAAGACGTGGTCGGTTCTCAATTGGTAAAAGCATTCGAATTCATACAAAAACGATTAAGAGTATTTGGAATACAGAGCTCCGGATGGGATTGGGATAAAAGATATGTGCATAGCACCATCAGGTCGAAATCACAGCCTTTTGTAGAAGCGGGCTCGTTATCAGGGGAGGCTCCCTACGGGAAGATAGAGCCATCGACGTTCTCGCCGAAGATTTCGAAGGTGCTATGCACATATGATAAAAGTAAAGAAGCAATATTCTACTTTTTTACGGAGAAAGATGAACAGCCTTCGTTTGAACTCCGTGCAGGTCCTCCATTAGAACTTAAAGAATATACCGCCGATTTCAAGAAGCAGCATAAAGATACGTTTGAAAAAGACGGCAAAGTATGGGCAAAGATTAAAGTGGAGCATACGGAATTGGAAGAGTTGGTGAAGTCAGTATTAAAAGAAAAATACGTTTCTGAAAAAGTGAGTAAGATTTGTTTACTGTAAACTGCATACGAGTGGAAAATTGATAATTAGTATTTGTTTAGCTTTCGGCGGTCGTTTGGCTCGCCACTCTCTCGCTGCATAATCGATAAGAGCGGAACTCACTTTCTTGCAAGCAAAAGTTCAGCTCG
>JAGVMW010000179.1 GCA_020053615.1 archaeon
CGAGAGTGATTTTCTGGGCTGAGATGCGATAGTTGCATCTCATTAAATGAAAACAGGACGGCCAAGCCGTCCTTGTTTTCAGGTGGATATGGTGCTATCTCTCACAAAACGGACTGTGCCTTTTTAATAGGCTTATTTGAACCTATGTTTTTAGATGGTTGTTTTCCAAAAATGGAACCTTCGTTTAGTTTGTTAATATCAGTCGATATCTTACCAATCTCTTGCTTAATCGTAGGAACTTTGAGTAAAGTCTCTTGCATACATAGCACTTTTTTTCTGGCTACTACAAATCCTAACCAATAATATGCCGAGCTTATTATTATCAATATTCCAGAAATCATAACAATAATTATATTTTCTGTAATGAGGGTATATTGAATGAGCATAAACCCTAAGAAGTAAACGAACACTCCGCCGGAAATATATCCTAAAGAGGAATCTACCACTCCTGCTTTTATTCTGGGATGCACGGCAAAAGTAAGGATAAACATCATCGTAATTAATATCGGATTAATAATTAATATAATCTTGCCCATCGTTGTTATCATGGATAAGACTGGAAAAATTATCTTGACAAATAGATAACTGTTCCAAATCACCACTAATCCCACCACTCCGGCAAAGAACCATCTTTCTTTAGTGCTGATATGATGTATTTCTTTAGTAGCATACCAGAAATAACCTAATCCAATGATAAACAGTACATAACTTAACCATATAAGAATCGTCCCCAATATTAACAAAAGATTATTCTCCAAAAATTGGGTTCCGCTTTGAGCCAGATTTCCTCCCAGTAGAAAAATCATCCCCCAGCACAACAACGGAAATATTTTCTTCTTAATCACATTAGTCTCATGATGCGGATGTCCGAAGTCTACAATATCTTTAGTAGCCCTAAGTGCAGCGTATACTCCGATAAAGAGTAGGATTAGGTTTAGTACGTCTAAGATTGAGATTATTATTTCAGGTATCATTTTATATCTTGAAGTCTGGCTATTTGGTTTGTTCTGGAGAGTTTAAGCTGGTTAAGGAGTCGCTTCCTGAACCTAAAGACGAACTGCTTTGACTATTGCTATCTCCTAAATCTTCGGTCAATGCTTTTGGATTAGGGGTGTAATGATCAATCAATTCTATCACAAAATAAAATACTGGGAAAAATATCACTGCCGCAATAACGTGCTCTATTGAAAAAGGAATAGCATTATAAAAAATTGGAACAAACATGGCAAAGATATATGTAATCACTCTTACTCTTCCAATATATTTAATAATTTTGTTTCCTTTCCATCCTAGAACTACGATAACTGCTCCGTATACAAATAACAGCAGGATGAACCCAAATCTCATAACAAGATCAAACCAGTTGATTAATATTTTTTCAGACATTAATAGGGTAGTCTTCCTGATGCAGTCGATACTTCCCCATAAGATGACTACCGCATTGGTAATCGCATTTCCCATCGAAGTTCCCATCTTCTCTTGGAAGAATTCGGCGAAGAACCAGGCTATCCATATTGGAACTAGCAGCCATAACATATCTATATTTTGAAAAGGAGTAACAAATATGGTAGAAAGCCATAGCTTAAATAGATTCCAAACATACAATGATGCATTGATGTACCAAGACATGAATTTACCTCTTTTTACAAAGAAAAGCAGTTTCGGTTTAAATACTTTTATATCTGTAAAATCTGTAAGACCTAAATCTTCAAACTCGTTACCTTACTAACTCCTTCTTCGCTCATGCTTATACCATACAAAGTATCCGCCTCAGAAATCAACGAGTCATTGTGCGAGATTACAATATACTGAGCATTTTCAGAATATTGCCGTATCAACTTAGATAACGTTTCAGAATTGTGCTTGTCTAAAGTCGCATCAATTTCGTCTAAGATATAGAACGATGCCGGCTGATGTTCCTGCACTGCAAATATAAACGACAGCGCTGTCAAAGTCTTTTCTCCACCAGATAGAGACCTAATATCCATAAATCTGTTTCCAGTTAATTTTACTTTTATGCTCATTCCATCTTCAAAGATATTGCTGGGATTTTCTAATTGCAAATAGGCTTTGCCTTTTGTGAATAACGTAGTAAAGATACGCTGGAATTTTTCATTAACTTGGTCAAACGTTTTCATGAAATGTTCCTTTTTAGTGGATTCAATTTCATTCATCATAGTCATGATATCGATTTTCTCTTTATCCAATCCATCTTTTTTCTGGATAAGCTCTCCAAACTCTCTTTCCACTTGTTCATAAATTTCCAGCGCTTTCATGTTTACGGCAGCCATCTGGGCTAAAGATACTTCAAATCGAGTTATTTCTTCTTGTAACTTCTCCAGATTTTTCTCCGGCAACAATGCTACGTTCTTGAACTGGACAAATTCTTCTTGGAGTCCGGCTAGTTTTGCTTTTACTTCAGCATTCTTTAACGAGACTAAATTAACCTCGCGTTCTCCAATACGGGACTTATCTCGAATATTTTCCACTTCTACTTCCCACTTATTAGCATCAGTATTCAGCTTCTCGCGCTGGTTAAACAATTCTTTGTACTTGGAATAGAATTCTTTACTGGCTTTTTCTTTCTCTTCCAGCAGTTTTTCCTGTCCAGTTATTTTTTCGTCTAACTTTTTAATCTCGCCGGTGAACTGAGTTTCTTCTTTGTCATGCTGTTTTAAGATATCTTTGATTTTTACTCTTTCCGGACCGAACATCTGCTCTTCATGCGCAGAGACGTTCTTTAATTCTGCTTCAGCGGTAAGCAATTCTTCACGATATTTTTGCTTGGATTCTTCAAATGCAGTCAATTGCGCCAGTAATCTCGGATTCTTAAGTTCATTAACTTCTGAACGCAGAGTTTGCTTTCTGTTTTTAAAGTCAGCTAAATCTTTGTTTATAGAAGTAACATCTTTCTGAAGCTTGGCTAATTCATCATCAACTACTTTAAGTTTCTTTGCTAGCTCTTTCTTCAGTTCAGCACTGGCATCTAAATCATTAGTGTCTAAGTGTAAGGTCTTTTCCAGTTTGATAATATCTGCTTCTAATTCTGATTTTTTATTTCTCAATGAGGATATTTCCTGCTCATTTCCGCCGCGTTTCATTTCCAAATTAGAAATCATACTTTCTGTATCTGAAATTTCAGTTTCTACTTTCTCTAATTCTTCCAGCGAATCCTTCTCTAAAAACCCACCAGCAGCTCTGCGGGTAGTAAATCCGCCCCTCATCGCTCCGCTGGCTTCAGCTACATCGCCATCTAATGTAGTCATTTTAATGCGGTTAATTCCTACTTTAATGGAAGTGTTAACGTCATCAACAACTAAAGTATTTCCGAATACGAATTCAAATGCGCGTTTGTATTCCGGCTTGAATGAAACTAAGTTAAGAGCAAAGTCATGCACTCCGGGTAGTTTAGACAGTTTTTTATCTTCAGGCGATATTTCTTGAGCCCGGATTTTATTTAATGGAATAAATGATGCTGAACCCAGCTTGTTGTTTTTTAAGAATTGGATACATTCTGCAGCAGTAGATTCATTATCAACTACTAGATTTTGCATCCTGCCTCCGGCAGAACTTTCTAATGCTAGTGAATATTTACGATTTACTTGTCCTAATTCAGAGATAGTTCCATGCACTCCTTTAAACTTCTTTTTATTCTCTAAAATACTGGATAGAGCTTTGTTGCCCATCAATTCAGCTTGAACAGAACGCGATTTGGCGCTGAGCTTAGATTGTCGTTCTTGAAGATCAACTAATTTTTTACGAGCGTTGGATAATTGAGAAGCAAAACTGCTGTCTTGATCTAAACACTGGTTCAATCTTAAGGTAGAAGATTTAAAATCAGTTTTCTTTTGCTGGAGCTCTCTCAATTGGTCTTTACTCTGTGTTTCTATCTCTTTGACTTTCTTGATTTTTTCTTCGATGCCCTGCAAACTGAATTCTAATTTGTCTTTTTCCCGCAGCAATTCCTGCTGTTTCTGCCGTAGCTGCTGCACTTCATCCTGTTTCTGCTCAATCAGCTTATCTTTATCTTCGATTTCTTTTTCTAGCTCTTGAGATGTTTCTATCTTATGCTTTTTCTTGAAATCTCCAATGCTTTTTTCAATATCTTGCAATTCTTTCTGTGTCTGCGAAATTCTCTGCTGTAATTCTTTCTTTTCTTTTACACTAGAACTGGACTTGTCTTCTAATTCTTTCAATTCCCGCTGAAATTGGTCTTTTCTTTGCTGAATTTTGTTGATTTCATCTTTAAGTGTAGAAATTCTGGTTTTATCTTTAGCTAATTGAATTTTTAAATCTTCCAGTTCTTTATGCACCGCAACTTGTTCTTTCTCTCCTTTATGCTCAATCTCTTGGTTGATTTTAGTAATGCGCTGTTTTGCATCGCTGATTTTATTTTTTAAAGTGTTTATCTCTTTTTCTGCTCCGGTTATCTGCTCTTGAGAAGTTCCCATCTCTTTTTCGTATTGCTGTTTTAATTTTTCTTTCTCTTCAATTTGCAAATGTACTCGAGTAGCTTTGTAAGAATCAATTTTGTCGCGGATTTCTTTGTATTTTAACGCTTGATCGCGGTCTTTCTTTAGCTCTTTAAGATGAGTTTTACGTTCCTGAAGAATTATGGTAGCATTATTCAGCTTGTCTTCTACTTTCTGTAATTCAAGCAGGGCTTTGTGCTTTTTATCTTCGTAAATAGAGATATCGCTGATTTCTTCAATGATTTTTCTTCGCTCCATCGGCGACATATCTACAAATCGAGTGATGTCTCCCTGAAGAATAATATTGTATCCTTCTGGATTAATTTTAGCGGTGGAAAGGAAGTCTAGAATTTCAGTTCTGGTCTTTTTCTTTCCGTTTAAGCGATACACACTGCTTCCATCGTTAGAAATGGTTCTGCTGATGGCAATTTCTTCTGCTTCATGCGGAAATTCTTTGTTTTTATTGGAGAAAGCAATCTCTACGCTGGCTTCTGAAGCTGCTTTCTTGCTTTTTCCTCCGTTGAATACTAGATTAGATGCTTTTTCTACGCGCATGGATTTAGCGGAAAGACGACCTAAAACGAAACAGATGGCATCGCCGACATTAGACTTTCCTGAGCCGTTAGGACCTAGAATGCAATTGAAGTTATCGGTAAAAGGTATCTCGGTCTTATGAGCAAAGCTTTTGAAACCGTGAGCAGTAATCCTATTTATTTTAGTCATGAAACTTCTTCCATCTCTTTTTAACTTCTAATATTTGGAGTAAGGTTTAAGCGGTGGTTTATAAAAATTACTGTTTTGGAGGCTCTGAGAAACAAGATTGTTATGGTAAATGAAATGCTTACTCCATACCTTTATATATCCCCTGCTTGCCCGCAATCTTCTCCCAGAAAATGATACAGCCTAGCGGATTAGAGAATGTAGTGGATTTAGCCGTGAAAAACGTTAATGATAGACATGGCTTTAGAAGAGAAAGTGACGTTTTCTTGTATAAACTTCATCAAGAAATGCATTCTACTCCTAAAATTAAAGATACGTTGATGGTTGCTGTAACTGCATTAAAAGATAGAGGTTATGTTTGTCCTAGAATTTATAGAAAAGACGGGAATTGGTGCAATTTGGTGGTAGGAATAGATTTGCCTAGCGAAGTAGCTCAAGCTCGCTTTTCAGTGAGAAATGATTCAGTGTTAGAGTATATTTATCAAGAAAATAATCCAATTTACGTTCAGGATGATGTTACATTAGATTCGTTAGATTCTAAGTTGGGACAAAGTTCAGATGATCCTTTATTTCATATACTGCGTGAATTTCCAGAGCATAAAGGTTTGGTAGCAGTTCCTTATGATTCTTACTCAGAACTTTTGCATAAAAATATCAGCGGTATTATTGCCGCGAATTATGGCTCTTCGAGAAAAGTTGATGATGCTGAAAAGCGCCTGCTAGATCAAGTGGGTTGGTTTGTAGAGGATAATGTAGCGAGATTATTGGAGATGAAACAATTTCAACAGGTTAATCGTCAATTAGAACTGTTAAATCATCAGCTAGAATTGCAGATTAAATTAGATGGTCCTACCGGATTGTATAACAAAAAGACATTTCACGAAGATTTAGGTGGTTTATTCAGTGAGATTCAATATGGAGCGGCGTTTGGCTATTTATTTTGGATGGATTTTGATAAATTTAGAGAGATTAATAATCAGTATGGTCATCCTGAAGGAGATAAAGTTATCGAGGGTGTGGGTAGATTTATGCAGGAGATTGCGAGAACAGATAGAAATCGAAAAGTATACCGTACTGGCGGGGATGAATTCGCGTTAGTGCAATGGTTTCGTAGCGGTGTTCATATTGATATTGTTGATACAGATATGTTTAATTTATCTAAGAGATTACGTGATGGAGTTCATGGATTATATGTACCTAAAGGATGTCCGCAGTTATCGGCAAGTATTGGAGTGGTAGGAACTACTGCTGGTAAATTCTTTTCTAGTGATGAATGGTATCGATATACTGATAATGCATCCTACAAAGCTAAGAGAAACGGGGCAGATCAAGTTAACTTTTTAGGAGTTCATAAAACCGAGAATTATCGAGTCTAATTTAACTCATATCTAAACCTTCCCGGCTGTGGGACAGTAAAAAGCGATTTTAGTGCTTAAGAATAATTACATAAGCCCTTCGTCCTAAATATCTTCTCGGTACATCTGCTTTAGCTGATGTA
>JAGVMW010000119.1 GCA_020053615.1 archaeon
ATTTATTCAAAACACTTTCCAGACCGGTAATGAAAACTGACCAAGAAGCAGAAATAATTTTTCGGTCGATTCTGTCTATACCAACTTTTTCCGATACCTCTATTCGCGGATGATGTACAAAGACACTTTGAACTTCATTAATTTTAATTTGCTTCCCACATATTCTAAGTATATTCTGCTCAATACCTATAATAGGGGGGTCAAAACTTATCGCATCCATATTGATACGAAGAGTTTTAATTTTTCTATTCTTTAGGTTCTTCTCAACAACATCCGCGTGTACATTCTCTGTACGCGACAAAATCAATACAGACATATGTAAACTACTCGTTAGCCTCCACTGAGGAATACTCTGTAGTAGGACTTGTCGTGTCTAACTTTTCCCTGTTTACATTGACAGTTGGTTTCCACCTCCATTGTCCTTCAGCTCCAAGTCCTTTTTTAGGTTGTGCTTCAACAAGCGTCCTGAGGATAGAACCAGTATTTATTTCTCTAGCCAATTTGCTCACCCCCTTTATTATTTCTCATAAAAAACCCAAATAACAATTGATTACTCATATTGTTAAGAGTATTGTATCACTATAGGTCAAGTGGGGCAATACACATTGGGTGAGCACTACTACAAAACCAAATAAGTTTTAGATCTTGAGGTAAGAAGATGTCATTGAGATCCATAAATATAGGCTCGGACGTCGTCCGATATTTGCCTGGGAATTTTTCTCTTAGTTAGTCTATAATAATTCTCGAATGAAAAAGGTGACATCGGCTGGTGGGATTGTTATTAGAGATAATCCAAATAAACAGATACTCTTAACCATCTTCACCCATATTAAAGGGTTAGGATTTCCAAAGGGTCATGTTGGAGAAGGAGAAACATTTGAGCAAGCTGCATTAAGAGAAGTTGCTGAAGAAACTGGTTTGACTGAATTAAAAATTGTTAGGAAACTAGGTGTCTATAGCAAAATTGCTACAGAAAGAGATGGAACTTTTGTTGAAAAAGATATTCATATGTATTTAATTACATCTGACAAGCTTGATTATCATGAGAAAGCGCAGGAATTGTATGGATGGTATGATTTCGACGAGGCAATAAAACAAATGGCAGTTAAAGCAGATCTGGAATTTCTGAAACAGATTTGCAAATTACTTGTGTAGATGTTTCTTATATGTCAGTCTGGTATCATCTTCTATGCTCATACATTAAGCGTCAATATCGCTTGGGAAAAAGACCTCCATACTTCTTCAATTGAAGATTCTGCATCAATGTTTATTACTTTGGTACTCATACCTAAGGTTGCAATCGCATATAAGGTAAAATCTAAATGCTCTTGATAACGTTTTTCCGCAATAACTTTGGTAACGCCAATCTCACCTCGTCTTGTTCCTCTTTTCAAAACCCGATCCACACTCACATCTTTAGATAGTTCTAAGTTTACACAACCAAGTAAAATATGATGATTTACTTGTATCTCTTTTATAAATCCGTCAATCGCCTCAGAAAATCTTGGATAACCATCTATAATCATCATGGGGCATAAAGTCTGATTAATATACTCAAAGACCACTCCGGCCATGATCGAATGGTCTAAAAGTATACTCTGCCCAGGAGTCGGATTTACCACACCGCTATAGCCTGAAGCTACTTTGCCTATTCTTATGGCTCTTAACCTGTCTCCTGCTGAAATATGGTCTACAGGTATTCCCAATAACCCTTCCGTAGTCAATCTTTTTGAATGGATTGATTTACCAGAACCGGGTGGACCATGTACAACTATTAACTCAGACATCCTGCTATTATACATCTTATAGTAAATTCAGACTATTGTGATAAGATGTCCTATAATAATATGGCGAATCATGAAAACAAAACAATCGTCGGAATTCCCTTCTATGACGGTGAGGGTATAGAAGTTTTGGCTACCTGCCTGACCAACTTAGATCGGTGTCTCAATGTTCTTAAACTTGATGCAAAAATAGTAGTAGGAATCAATGGCCCCAGAGTATCGATGGGACAGTCTCCGATTTCTTATAAAATAGATAGGTCAAAATACAATGCTGATATAAATTTTATTAAAACCCGACCTGGTCTGGTGGCTGCTGAAAAAGCTATTTGCAGCAAAGCTGAAGTTGAAGGCTACCAAAGAATATTTTTAACCGATGCTGATATCTCTCGACTACCAATGTCACTATATCACATGTGGCACCAAGGAGATCGGCCTATTGTTGGGGCAAACTATGCTACATACCCACCGGAGATTTTGAACGAAGCGGGGACAAATTTAACACCTACGGAAATTGCTTTTATGAAAATTTTTGAAGCCGACAAACACCCTTTGACTAGAGAATTTACAAGACGGTATCGACAAGAAAAAAGGCTAAAAGGTAGTTTGCTCCTTGTAAATACCGAGATTGGCAAAACCATGTTTGGAAACCAAGGAATAACTACTGATAGCAGAATGAATGGAATAGTTTCGGACACAGATAGGCAGGTTATTCGGAATGCCGGCTTTATGCACTATGCAAGAGTTAGTTTGATAGATCACATTCAAGGAAGACTCAGACACTTTCGAGCTGCAGCATTAGAAAGCGAACTAGATTCCTTTACCAGAAAGTCAATTATTTATAACTCTAAAACTGCGGATGAAATTGCCCAAAAAATATTACTAAAATATCCTCAGGCAATAGATATTGCTTCAAATTTTCTATTGCAGTGTGCCCTTAGGCATCAAGTTGCCAAAATTTGCCGTGCAGCTGCTTCGGGGAATGAATTACCAGCATTTCCTAACTTTTCAACCAACTTCGACATGACGATGCCTGTACATTCTTTTAAAGAGGCTTCGATTATAATTGCCCACTTACTAAGCCAAATGAATTGGGCAAACCTAGATTCACCCGTTACAAATGGCAAGGGAATTACTCAGGAATTTCATAGGATACCAATTGATCTTGAGCCATTTTTGAAATCTGAACAACATCGTAAATTAATTCTTAGTCATCTAGGTTTAGATGACAAAACTGAAGTTTAATTATATGAAAAATTTGGAGATCAGGATCGGAATAAATATTGGAAAAGTCGGCAGAAAGGATCGGGGAATTAGTGTGTACACCAGAAACCTACTAGATAAAATGGTTGCTCTAGAAGGTGGCAATAAGTTCGTTTTTCTCCACTATCCAGAAAGTGTTCCCGAAGAGGGTCTTGGAATAATCAACTCTGCCTTACAATCGTTGCCATATACAGATAATGCTCCTGTATTGAGAACCATTATTAATGAGCAGGTTCTTAATCCGATCCAACAAGCTCGATTAGGCTTAGATGTTGTATGGCATCCCCATAATCGTGCCCAGTTATTTTCTCCCTGTGCATATATATGCACCATGCACGATGTCCTTCCTATCGCTCGATCTGACTTGGCTGGAAAGTATTTGGACTCTCCAGCAAAACGGCTTTTATTCTTAACTCGAACATTGACTGCCAAGAATGCAGACACGGTAATTACAGTATCTGAATTCAGTCGTAAAGAAATTATAACTCACTTAAATGTTCATCCAGATAAGGTAGTTGCCATTCATTCTGGCATCGACAGAGATATATTTCATCCAGACATGAATAAAAAAAATTGGGATCGCGTAAAACAAACTTATTCGCTTCCAGAAAAGTATTTGTTAACGACAGGTAGTTATGCTCCTCACAAAAATTTATCTACTATTGTGAAAGCGTATGCCAATAGTCAATTACCAGCAGAAAATATAGATTTAGTTATGGTCGGTCCAAATGATGCCACTGGATATCGTATTGGATTCCAACAGTTGGAGAATCAAGTGAGACATGGAGGCCTTTCAAATAAGATTAGACTCCTACCTTCTGTACCTGAAGCAGACTTGGTAACAATTTATAGCCATGCTACATTTTTCGCAATTGCTTCACTTTATGAGGGATTTGGATTTACAGCATTAGAAGCAATGGCCTGTGGAGTGCCAGTCGTAGCTTCGTGTCTAGCTGCATTACCTGAGATTTGTGAATCTGCTGTACTTTATGCCGACCCAACCAAGCCAGAAAGTTTTACTCAGCAGTTCAATGAACTTCACGCAAACACCAATCTGCAGAGAGAACTAATAGCAAAAGGACAAAAGCAAGTGCAGAAATTTAATTGGGAGAAGTGCGCCATCAAAACAACTGCTGTTCTAATTTCAGCCGCGCAAAATAGGAAATTATCAAATGGGAGACAAATATGATTTCAACTGAGCAACGAGATCACGATATTCACACTTTAGCAGCAGTTAACAATATATTTTCTCGATTCAAAAATATGAGATTTCTAGTTTCCGGAAGTTATGCCATAGAAGCGTTAACTCATGCCCCTATCGATCATGGAGATATGGATACCAATATCTTTACTCCTAATTTACCCAATACTAAAATTGTCGCTATAGCTTTATTAGACAATATTCTTCTTTCCACAGGGATCTTACAACCTTACAAACAAATCTCTGATAGATTGGAGTACGATGTTATAACAACTATTAAATCCGAAATTCCAAGAAAATTGGAAATTCACTTGATTGAAGCTCTTGCTGAATCAGCAACTCAATCAGATACTTTCATTTTAACAACTTCCAAATCTCATAAAATATCTCAAGTAAACTTAGTGGATGTATCACTTAAAGATTCGACAGGGAAAGGACATTTCTTTAAAGTTAAATCTCTAGCTTATTCCTTAGCAACTTGGGCTATAAGGATATCAGGATTAGCTAAGAACCAGTTAAGACCTGTAAGAGACTCGGATTTAGAGTGTTTTGAACTATTACTTTCCCAGGAATTTTCTTCAGAAGAAGTAAGTTTCGCAATTGAACACCACCCCCAAGTACCAGAAAATGCAAAATCAGAGGAAATTTTTCAAGTTGCCAAAAATATTCTAAAAAGAACTTGACTCTAGAATTTTCTTTGAGATGCCAGAATATTAGATGTTTTTCGAGATGGTATGCCGTTTTGTATCAAGTTCAAAGATCCATTGATAATCTCGTAAAATTGATATCCATAGTCGGCAAGTAGGCTTAGACAATCTTTTGTCTGTTCCCCACCAGCTCGTCCAAGATCTCCGGCTTCCATGATAATTTCTGGTTTCTGAGAAGCTATCGTCTGTTTTCCGCCACTCAAAATATCAAATTCAGAGTTTTCTGCATCTATCTTCCAAATGTGAGTGATCAAATCATTCTTGCTTACAAACTCATCTATGGTCGTGGTTTCCACAATTAATTTTTTCCCAATAAGAGACTTTTTAGAAAAATGTGGATTTTTCAAAGTGTTCTGTCCAACATTTATTGGTCCAAAGTCCCACATTTCTTGCTTGCCTGGTTTATTTGATAAAGCTAAAATATATGTCGTCATACCCCAATTCGTTGCGTTTTTTTTCAAGACTTTATAAGTAGCTGGCACTGGTTCAAATGCAATAACTCTCCCATTTTTTCCAACCGCTTCATGTAAAAATGCACTTTTAACTCCAAATTGTGCTCCAATATCCAAAGCCAGCATTCCAGGAGCAACAACCTGATCAATAAAATCAGTCACTTCTAGTTCAAAGTCGCCCCTTAGATATGCCCAATTAGCAACTAAGTCTGGTAAAACCACCCATGCTTTATAACCATTGGTTAATGTCGCTTGTTCACATGATGGAATACTTGACCACAGATGAAAAAGAACTTTACACACCTTTAGTGGCTGCTTACCAAATTCTTGGCGCATAAAGCTACTAAGCTTGATTCTTGTTTCTGGGGTGCTTCTCATTCAGATACATTATACTATAGGATTTCAGAACTCTCAATCAGA
>JAGVMW010000197.1 GCA_020053615.1 archaeon
AATAAAACAAAAAAATACGCCGACGGGCGCTAAACGTGGAGATAAAAGAAAATGGAAATATCAAAACAAGACGTAAGTGAATTGGAGGCTCAGGCACAATCCAGTGCTGGTTGTATTCATCACTATTCCAAAGAATATTGATTTTTTAAATGTAGGTTACCCTTGCAATCAAAACTGCAGACAATGCTTCTATTTAGAAGAAAGAATTGGAAGTTTAAGTTCTGGAGAAGAACAGAGATTAATAAGAAGGATTGTAGATAAATATCCAAACACCACTTTTTTTGTTTATCCAAAAGAGTTAACTACCAGTAAAGAATTTATTCCGTTATTTAAAGAATGCGGACAAAGTTCTACTCTTTCTAATGGAAAAGACCTAGACAACCAGACTATTGAGGAAATAGCCCAGGCAGGAATTAGAGAGGTTAAAATCACTTTGTTTGCTAATCTTGAGCAGCAGAGTTTTTTTAATGGTAATTCCGGAGAAGAGTATAGGTCAATCAAGAGTTCGGTTCAACGCAGTATTGATAGAGGATTAAGAGTTACTGTTTACAATATATTAGACCAAGAGACTATTTGTTCAATAGAAGAACTTTGTACAGAATGCTCAAACTTAGGTGTTCAGAAGATAGAATTTCTCAGGCTGACTCCAGTAGGAAAAGCTTTAGCATTAGATTCGTCTCGCTTACTAAGAGAAACAGATTTAGAACGAGCAGTTTGTTCCGTTGAAGCTATGAAAAAAAAGTATCCCACACTTTATTTGTCTTTTAACTTGAAGTTCGGCCCTAATTTTTGTGGACTTTCTTTAGACGAGGCAAAACAAAAAATCATGCCGTCTAACCGAAAAAATTGGAATAAAACTAATTACCTCTGTCCTGCCATTAATTGCGGATATTTAGGTTTATCTTTAAAGTCCGGAAATGCTTATTGGTGTTTCTTCTTGCTTTCCAAACCAGAAATATCTAGAGTCGGTTTTTTTGATTTTTCCAGAGAAGAACTAATCGTTAATTCTTACCCCGATTTAAGTACAGATACTTTAAGAGTGAAGCTGCGAGGAAATTGTTCGAAAGAAAGTTGTTTCTATCAAGAGGCTTGCCTGGGTGGATGCCGTAGTGCAGCTTATCTATTTGCTCAACTTAGAGGTGAGCAAGAACCACTATACGCCGGCGTAGATTTATGTTTAACTAGAGTATATGAAAACCTATATAAATCTAAAAGAATTTCTAGAGATAACTAACATGGAACTTCAACTAGCTAAAGGCGTCCGGGATATCCCTCCGGAAGAGAAAATTGTAGTTAATAATATCTTAAATACATTAAAAACTACCTTCGAGAGATACGGCTTCGTTCCTCTAGAAACTCCCTTGCTGGAACGCTGGGAAACGCTTACTGCTAAAGGCGGAGCCGGAGAAGATAGCGATGCTCTGAAAGAAACCTTCAAGTTAAAAGACCAGGGAAATCGGGATTTGGGATTAAGATTTGACTTAACCGTTCCTTTAGCCAGATATGTAGCGATGAACTCGCAGTTAAAGCTACCTTTCAAACGATATGAAATGGGCCCAGTGTTTCGGGATGGTCCAATCAAGCTGGGAAGATATCGCCAATTCTGGCAATGCGACATTGATACGATAGGAGTAAAAGGAATGCTGGCCGAAGCGGAGCAGTTAGCGTTAGTGCAAAGTGCTTTCCAGAATTTAGGGATAGATATTCTCATCAAAGTAAATAACCGTAAATTGCTCAACGGAATCTTAGAACAGTGCGGAATAACTGAAAAAGAGTCCGCTATTGTGGCTATCGATAAATTAGAAAAGATTGGAGCGAAAGGAGTTACAGGAGAATTATTGCAGCGAGGATATTCTGAAGCCCAAGCTAAAAAACTGTTAGAACTGCTGAAAGATAAAATAACTCTTAAAGAATTAAAGAAAAAAATTAGTTCTGCAGAAGGAACTCAAGGCTTACAAGAATTGGAAGAATTATTTGGCTATCTGAAAAACATGAAAGTTAAATGTGCCGAGTTTGAAGCTTCTTTAGCCCGAGGATTAGGTTATTACACCGGAACAGTATTTGAAGTGTTTGCAGTAGGCAGTGCAGTAACTTCTTCTATTGCCGGTGGAGGCAGATATGACCAAATGGTAGGCAAGTTTGCTGGAGGAGGAAGAGAGATTCCTGCAGTTGGGATTGCTTTCGGTTTATCTACAATTCTGGACGTAATAAAAGCTAAGCAGGAATTTAAAGAGAAATCTTTAGCCAAAGTATTTGTGATACCCATTCAGACCATAAAAGAATCGCTGCAATTAGTACAGAAATTGCGTCAGAAAGGAATCAATGTTGATATGGATTTAAACAATCGCGGCGTAGGAAAGAACTTGGAATATGCTTCGACTATGGGCATTCCTTATTGTATCATCTTGGGCGGGGATGAAGTGAAGCAGAAGAAAGTGCTGTTGAGGGATATGATTAGTGGGAAGCAGGAATTGTTGAGTATGGGGGAAGTGGCGAAGAGGGTAAAATAAATCATTCAAAATTTGAGGTGGAAAAAATGTGGCCATTTGGAACAAATATTAAAGATAACGATTTGTTGAATATCGTTGCCATGTTGAAACAAATACAGGAAATACGAGACGGCATGGGCACTGATCCGGCAGTACTATTGGAAGGATATAATCGACCCACCGGAACGAGAAAAGATACGTACATGGAAGTGGTAGGGAATGTTTTGAAAGAGAGGACGACACCTATTGTGGCTAGGCTGGAAGCGACAGTGAAGAAGTTAAGGTAAAGATATTTCATAGGACATAAATCTTTAAAAATGAATTAGATTTGAGGTTAAACCATGGAAAAGCCAACTTTATACTCTGCTTTGAAGAACATTGAAGGAATGCCTAAAACGCAAGTTAATATTTTTGAGCATTATCGAGGGAATGAATACTTAGAAAGAGCTATTCACAGAGAACAGTCTTTAAAAGATGTTTGTACAGAATTAACCGCATCTTTTCAAGGAATAAACTCTTATTTGCCACACTTCAGAGATTCTGCCCACAATGAAAGAGTGAAGCGGATGGGAGAGCTTATTCCAGCGAATGGCTTGTACCAAAACGGGGTTTACTACCCAGACAACAAAGTCACTGCAATTGGATATGCTGCGATAAGCGTTTTTGCTCCGATGATGGGTCAGGCATTAAAAGAACAGGGTCATGAGTTAGTAGGAGCTTTTGTAGTTGGTGGATTAGCGATGGCCGGGTTTGGCGGGTTCTGGTTTGGATTTTTCTCCAGTAGGGGGAGATATGTAAATCACTCTTTAATGTCCGCAACTTATATTGACTGCTTGATTAAAGAATTGGAAATAAAGTGATAGTCATATGGGCACAAATCAGAAAAGCTTATAAACCGTGCCCACATAGCGAACACATGTACCACGAAATCAGGATAAAAAAGGCGAAAAGCATTTTAATCGTAAATAAACGATTGCATACCCCACCCACGAAAACAAAAGGAAAAATCCAGAACTATCTTATTTCTAATCGAAGGAAAGGAAACCGTTGGGTTAAACGAAGCAGATTTATCGGCTATGGCAAAATTTCTAAAGAGAAAGTATCTTCTTTAAAGAAAGAGTTTGAATTAGAGCTAATCTCCAATCAGAAATATCCTTATCTAACAAAAATCCAAGCTTTAGAATTAGAACAGCTTCGCCAGGCTTATTTTGAAAAAACCAATATCCTCAGCAAAGAAGAATTTGGGCAGTTTGAGATTTCTTATTTTACTGAACTAACCTACAATAGCAATTCGATTGAAGGCAATTCTTTGTCGTTGGAAGAAACGTCTTTAGTGATTAACGAAAATATTGTTCCTGAGGGCAAGGCTTTGCGCGAGATTTATGAGGTCAAGAACCATACTCAAGCGATAAGTTTCTTAAAATCATATAAGCAAGATATTGATGAAAAATTAATCTTAAAGCTTCATGCCATCATCTTGAACAACATCTCGGAAAGGTTTGCCGGTCGTTATCGAGAAGGCACCGTAAGGGTATTTGGCAGTGACGTTAGGTTTCCAGATGTAGAAAAAGTTCCTCAACTAATGCAAAATCTTGTTTATTGGTATCAACAAAATAAAAAAGAATATCATCCATTTGAACTAGCAGTAATTTTCTCTACCAAATTGGTCAGCATTCACCCTTTTGTGGACGGAAACGGAAGAATTTCACGCTTAATTATGAATTTTATCCTGCAGAGAAATAGGTTTCCTTGGGTTAATGTCTACACTAAGCAGCGGGCAAAGTATTTAAAAGTGATTAGGGATGGCAATGAAGAAAAATATCTTCCCATTATTGACTTTATGGTTAAAACTTTAAGGGAAAATCTGGAAAGCTTTGGGCTGATACAAAAGAGGCAAGCATGACTCCCACCACTAAACTTAAATTAATCGGCTGTTTTTTTGCGGCTTTATTAGTGCTGAATTTAGTTTTGGTTTCTTTTCTAGTTATCAGTTGGGGAGTATTCTGGATAGTTTTAGTAGTGATTGGAGTTATTGCCTATTGGGTAATTCCGTGGTATAAAAAGAGGTTCATTCAGTAATATCTTCTCTCCAGCCTCCAAATCCTTTTAAACTCCTCCACTTTCACCAGCTTATGCCCAAACCAATCGCTTTATTTTATCGTGAGCACATGATGGATTTTGTAGTAAATGATAGAGGACAGTTCCACTACGAGCAGAAAACCTGTGCTTCTTTCCCGCAGTTTAGCGAAGCGTTAGATTATATTGTAGAAAACTATTCTGGCCGGAAAAGCGAATTAGTGATTGATACTTATGTTAGGGAGAAAAGGAAGTCGGAATTGGAAGAGAAACTGAAAGGAACGAAAGTGGAAGTGAAGAAGTAAGTAAATTCTTCCGAAAAGCTTATATAATTATACACTAATTAGACTAATATGACTGAAATCGAAGCAATAACCAGAAAATGGGGGAATTCTTTAGGGATAACTATCCCCCAAGAAATAGTTGAAGAAGAGCACTTGCATGAAAACCAGAAAATTATAGTAGAAATAAATCCAGCTCAAAATCTCGCTTCGCTTAGAGGCTTAGTTAAGTTTTCTAAATCGGCACAACAGCTCAAAGAGGAAATGAGGGCAGGCTGGAAATGACTGTCTTCTTTTATGATAGTTATGCAGTGATAGAATATCTGCAGAACAACCCGCGATTTACTCATTATTTTGAAGAGCATACTGGAATTTTAACGGTATTAAATCTGTTAGAGATATATTATTCTGTACTAAATGAAGTCGGTGAAGAAAAAGCGGGCATAGTATTAAACAAGCTTTATCCATTGCGAACCGAACCCTCTCTAGAAACCATCAAGAAAGCGATGCAGTTCAAAAAACAGCACAAAAAATTAGATTTATCTTATGCTGATTGTTTAGGATATTGTTTAGCTTTAGAAAGGGGAATAAAATTTCTAACTGGGGACAGCAAATTTAATGGCAGGGATAACGTTGAATTTATGAAGTGAAAGTAAGATCCAAACTTTAAACCCTAGTAAACACAATCGTCTTCTCCCCCACAATCACTGAATGCTCCGCCTGCGAAACTATTCCCCGAGCCGAATCAAACAAAGGTGGATGCTGGTGCAAACATTCTGCTACAATTAACTGCTTCAAAGCAAAATTAGTTTTATTTGCCCCAAACTTCTGTTCCAGCCAGCGCTTAGCAAAAGGCAGTTTATGATAAGTCTTAATCTCTTTGAGAATATTTCTAGTAATAGGATCTCTAACTCCCGAATCTTTTATTAAAGTAAATACCGTAGCTGGAGAACTTTCCTGCACCATTCCCGAGCCGGTAGAAGCAAACGGCTCAATGGCAATAACATCTCCCTCTTTCAGCACATTTTTATTTCTGTTATCAAAGTTAGGAACAGAAGGGGAAGCATGAATCGTAAATTCTCCCAATCCATGTCCAGACAAGTTTTTTATCGGGGAAAACCCCGCTTTAGTGATCGTCTCATGAATCATCCGACCGATTTCTCCCAAAGTAACTCCTGGTTTGATAATCTTCAACGTATTATCTAAAGCTTCTCTACTTGCTTTAACTAAATCGCCGTATTTCCCAGACAAATCTACCGTAAGAGCAGTATCAGCAATACAGCCATCAATATGCACCCCTACATCTAACTTTACTACTTGGTCTTTCAGGGTAGTTTCATCAAGCGCATCCGAACAGCAATGAGCCGCAAACTCGTTCAAAGAAATCTGTGCTGGAAAAGCCGGTTTTCCTCCCAGCTGTTCAATCTTTGCTTCTACTTTTTCCAAAACCTCTTTAACTTTAGCTCCGGATTTAATCAAAGACTTTCCATAATTCAGCGCTTCCGCTGCGATTTTACCGGCTTGAATGTATTTATCTAAAGTTTCTGGTTCCATAGTTTTAGTTAGTTTAGCACTGTGTTTTATCCTAATTAACGCATTTCTTTAAATTTATTACGAATATTTATAATCTCTGAAGAAGAAAGCTTACTTATTTTTGTCCTAAGTTCTAAAATGATATTCTCTGCTTCCAATAACATTTGTTTTGCAGTATTTGTATTAATTTCCAAGTCTTCAGTAGGATTAACATAATATTGCTGGTCGATTCTATCTTTCTTCGCTTGTTCTATTATTATTTTTGTTGTAGTCATCCCAAACAGTTCTCCTAAGAGAAATAACGCTGCAGAATGATTTTCGCATTTAATTCCACACTTAAACAGCAATGAGATTACTGCATTGTACATGGCATAATAAGAATTAACCATAGAATTTTCGTAAAGTTCGCTTTCTAACAATACTTTTGCTGATTTAAAGCAATTTTCAGACTTGATTAAATAAGATTTACAAATTTCTTCTGATTCTTCTACTAATTCTAACTTCTTTTCTTCACTTAATCTACTTAAAAAATCGTGTTTTCTCATAAAACTCCTCTACTCCTCTTAAAATAATATGGTTCTTTATAATTTCTTTGATAAGTAATGATTCCTGGTTTAACTCTCCTATTTTTATGCTAAGTTTAGAATTTATCTTTTCCAACTCTTTTTTGAACTTAAGACTTTTTGTTTCTATATACACATCAATATCACTATCGGTTTTAGGAGTAAACTTAGCGTAGCTTCCAAATATAACGATAATGTTTTCTTTGCATTTATTCAATAAATCCTCTATAATCGGCTCTAACAATGGAAATTTATGTAGCAGTTTTTCTTGTTTGTAATATTCTGTTCGAAAAACGTAGCTTTTTCCGATTAAGTTTTTCTTCAGAGAGTAAATTTTATTTTTACCAACAATTTGAGAGTTCACCGCATTTTCCTGTTCTAGTTCAATTAATGCTCGTGCAATAGTCGAGTGTGACTGATTTAATAGTGAGGCTATTCCTCGCACGTGCCAAGGCTGCCTGGTTAGTGCTCCAATTATTTCTGTTTTGATATTGTCTCTATTTTGAGCCATATGTACCATAAATGGGACATGAGTTTATAAAGTTTTTGCAACGTTTTTGTTTAGAATACTCGCCTAAGAATTTTTAACCGCTTTCTTCAACATCTCCACTTCTTTATCATTCAGATATCTCCACTGGCCCACTTTAAGTGCTCCTAAAGTTAATGGTCCAAATTGTATTCGGGTTAATTTCGTTACTTGATATTCCATCGATTCAAATAATCTTCTGACGATATGCTTTCTTCCCTCATGCAATTTTACCTGCACTCGATTAGCGCCCAGAACCAGAATTTCTTTCAAATCTACTTTACGACCATCGATGACAATCCCTTCAGCTAAAGTACTTACTTCCTCTTCCGTAACAGGATGATCTAATTTAACAATATAAGTCTTGAACACTCCAAATGAAGGGTGAGTCAATTTATGCGCTAACTCTCCATCGTTAGTCAGCAATAATAATCCATCAGAATAACGGTCTAATCTTCCTACGGGAAAAATTCTTTCTTTAACCGGAATCAAATCGGTGACTTTTTTCATCCCATGCTGTTCAGAAACTGTAGTTACATAACCCCATGGTTTGTTAATTATCAGATAAATTTTCTTAGCTTCAACGGTAATTAATTTTCCGTCTAAAGTTATATTATCTTTCTCAGGATCGGCTTTATCTCCCAATTTTATTGATTTCCCATTTACTTTAACTTTATCTTGAGTTATTAACTCTTCACACTTCCGGCGGGAAGCGATTCCGGCATCAGCCATTATCTTTTGGACGCGTAGGAGCATATTCCAAAGAATTGATGGTTCTATTTAAATACTTCTTTCACTCATTTAAAAATTGTTTTTAACTTATCCAAAGTGTCCTTCGGAGATTTCACTGCAAGACAATCCACTACTTTAGTTGCAGGATAATCGTTTCCTCCTGGATAGATCTTGTCTCCCATAAACAAAACTTGTTCAGAATTAAGATTATGATGCTTTAGAAACTTACGAATGCCCCATTCTTTATCCAACCCTTTCTGGGTGATATCCAAAGAAGTCGTTCCACCAATCTTAAAATCATATTTCTCTCCCAATAATCCTTTCAAAAACCATATCCAAACTTGTCTCTTACTTCCATCAGTATCATACTTGGCTTTTAATTCCGATGAAGCATGCCTACCAATAGCCGAGAGAGTTATTTGCGAATCTCTATCCTGAACTTGGTCTTCTTTAGTGGTTAAAGAGATAATTTGATATTGTTGGATTAATTTATCTAAAGCAAGTAAAATCTCCTCTTTTTCATTCTGGCTTAAAGAGCAGTTATAAATTGTAGACCGTGTTTCATTTTCCATTAGCACATACTTAGTTCCGGTAGTGGCTAGAATATGATGCGTTTCATTTACTCGAGAGGATATCATATTTTGCAGATCTTCTGCTTTAGTTCCGCTGATGAAAGCGAAAGTGTAGCCCGAAGCAACCATATTATTAATCTGCTCCGCCATTTCGGGAGAAATCTGCTGACAACTTTCACAGATGGTTTCATCAACATCAGCGATGATTATCCTTTTTTTAGTAAAATCAATCGGTGGCTGAAAATTACGTTGAGCAAGTTCATACTTCTCCATCGTATCGGTAGGAAACCATTGCCCATGGTGAAAATAAGCTGAAATCTTTCCTTGTGGAGCAAGCTTCTCAAAACAATCTTTCTCAATAGATGATTTCCCTTCCGGAAGTATCTTCAACATCTCCGGATGCAGAATAAATGCCCCCGCATTTATCCATTTTGAAGGCGCATCTTCGCGTTTAGGTTTTTCTACAAAACTAATGAATTTATTTCCATCTAACTTGGCCACTCCAAAGTTTTCTACGTCCTCTCTGGGAGTAAGAGCCATAATTATAGGAATACCGCCAGAACCATATTCTGACTCCATCTTTCTCCAATCGATATCCATCAAATTATCTCCCCATTGCAGGAAGAACGGTTGAATAAATCCTTGTGCAGCTTGCTTTATTGCTCCTCCAGTTCCCAGAGGCAGAGATTCAGGAGAATAAGTTATTTTAACTCCAAACTGGGCACCATTTCCAAAGTGTGCTTTTATCTGTTCTTCTTTATATCCAACAGACAATATAATATTCGTAACATCATTTCTGCGGAAATGTTCTATCTGATGCTGGAGAAGAGGCTTGTTTTTTATCGGAACTAACGGCTTGGGAATTTCATCTGTAAGCGGTCTGAGCCTTGTTCCCAATCCTCCGGCGAGAATAACAGCAGTAGTTATCACCGTTTAAAGCAAATAGATTGATTTTAAAAGGATTGTGAAAGTAGAATACGGTAAAAAACACTAAAACTGTGCGTAATACTCCTAATTTCCATAAATTCAATTCCCCCACAAAACCTTTTTAAATAGCCTTCGGGTTAGATTGAAACTAAGGGGTATCTAAGTACTTAGATAATTATAACTATAAATCAAAATAACAATTTGAGGATTAAAACAAAATGGCAGAAGATAAACAAGCAGCAAAAGGACAAGCAGAAGAAAAGAAACACGTAAGCAGAATCAAGCTAAAGAAAAAGAATTGGTACAAGATTATTTCACCTAAAGTATTTGGGAATAAAGAAGTTGGAGAATCATATTTGGTTAATGCAGAGAGCGCTATCGGCAGAAAAGTTAAAATCAATCTTAAAGATATTACTGGCAATATGAAAGACCAGAATAATTATGTTATTTTACAGGTAAATAAAGCTACCAGCAATCAGTTAAATACTGTTTTAGTCGGCTATGAGTTAAGTGTATCGGGCGTAAAAAGAGCCATTCGTCCCAGCACCTGCAGATTAGATGATTCATTTACGGTTAAAACTAAAAGTGGTCGAAGTGTTCAGGTTAAAGTTTTATTAATCACTTTAAATAAAGCTCAGCGCTCCAAGTGCACTAATGTTAAGAAGATGCTTAGGCAGTTAGTGGCAGAAGAGATAGCTAAGTCGGGTTTTGATACTTTTGTGGTTAACGTAGCCAGCCAGAGAATTCAGTATGCTGCTCGAAAGATGTTAGGAAAGATTTATCCACTTAGAGAATTGGCATTTAGAATGATACAGCTGAATGAGAAAGGTTTGATAGAAGAAGAGGTAGTGGTGGAAGTTCAGCCTGAACCAGCTGCTTCTGAGCCGGCAGAAGATAAACTTGTTTCAACTCAAGAAGCTGAAGTAGAAAACGCGGAAGCATAATTAATTTTATTTTTATGAAATTTCTTGCTTTTGTAGACCTGCACGAGGATAAGAAGTTTTTGCAGCAGTTATTATCTCGGGCAATGCAGAGCGATGTAGAATTTTTAGTGTGTGCTGGAGATTTAACTCAATTTGGCCGGAACTTACGTTATATGCTTAGGCACCTTAATGATTTAGGAAAAAAAGTATATCTTATTCCTGGAAATCATGAAACCGATACCATGCTGGCTTCAGTTTTAACGGATTATCCTTTTTGTATAAATATCAATCGTCAAGCCATAGAAATTGGTGACCATATTTTTTTAGGATTTGGCGAAGGTGGCTTTTCTTCAGAAGATGCTAATTTCAGGAAAGTAGCTCGAGATTGGTACAGCCAGCATAAAGGAAAAAAATTAGTGTTGGTAACCCATGGACCACCCTATGGAACTAAAGCTGATTTTTTAGCTGGACAACACACCGGCAATACTGATTTTCTAGCATTTATCAAGAGAATAAATCCTAAGTTAGTCATCTGCGGGCATATTCATGAAACTGCAGGAAAGGTGGATAAGATTGGAGAAACCAGTGTAATTAATCCTGGATGGGAAGGGATGATAATTGAGCTGAGTTAAGTTTAAATACTTTCTAAGTTTGCTGTTAATTAATGGCTAACGGAAATTCCCGAAAAAAGAGAAGAAGATTAAAGAAAGATCTTCGCTTGGAACGTAAAGAAAAGAAGCTAGGCGGTAAAGAGCAAGTTAGATTTCTAGGAGAAGAGATTGAAAACAGGAAGTTGGACAAACAAAATAAAGAAGCTGATGCGGGAATCAAACAGTTATATTCTCAGATAGTTGATGCCAATAAATTCATTTTAGGTTATGCCGGAGAGATAGACCAATTTCTTAAAACTAATGATTCCAAGTTTACTCAAAATGCTGGTGCATATACCGAGAGGATTACTAAAGATCTTAGCGGGATGTTCTCTTGGTTTGAATGGGCAGAGAAGTTTATCAAAGATGATGTGAAAGATGTTAAAACATTTATTAAAGATGTAGAAAAAGAAAATAAGCTACTGGAAAAAGAAGCTCGGACTGAGAAAAAGCAATTCCGCAACTTACGTCGCTCCGCTCGGGAAGGAGAGAAGTTAGACGAGGATAAGAAAGAAGCAGTAATTGTAGAAAAGAATAAGTTGAATCAAACCATAAAAGCGCTTAATGATAAGCTATTGCAAAATCTTAATGCCCTCTTAAAAGAAGTTCTAGAACCAGACGTTAAAGAGCTGGAACAAGTTAAGAAAGATAGGAAGCAGCTTAAGAACAAGTGGGGGAATAAAGCTACTAATTGGCAGGGAATGAGGGATATGCTTAGAGAGATTTACCGTTTAATGAGTAATAAAGTGAGTTTTGTACAAAATTTATATGCTCGAAATAGAAAAGTCCAGGTTACTGTAGCTCAGAATGAAGCGATGTTGAAAGAGAAAGAAAGTGTGTATTCCAAAAGAAAAGATTATGATAAAGAATATGAATCGTTTCAAGTCAAAGAGCAGGTGGAAATGGGGCATGAAAAGCATATGATAGATATTCTTAAAGTGTTTTAATTCGCTTCCATAAAAAGAAAAGTGTTAATTTGTGTTTTTTATTTTACACTTTTCTAATATGAATCTTTGCAGTATATTTTACTAATCTTCACAAAGATTCATAAACACTTTTTTCACTTTAACTGCAATACCTCGTTCTTGTGTATTTATCTCTACTGCTGACATTTTAGCTTCTCCTATAGCAACTAATTCACCTTTAAGACTCATAATCGCTACTGCTTCTTCTTTCTTGAAGTTTTCCAATTTGCATACTCCAGGAATGGCCAAGTCTCTGCCATGAGTAATACTAACTATCGCCGTATCTAATACCCAACACTTAGCTACGTATTTCAATGCATTTTCTATTGGTTGTAAACAGTGTCTAAGAAATTTATCGTTGTGTTCTTCGATGTAGAAGTGATAAGCATCATCTAAATCGTTCAAAGTGACTAAATTATCTTTCTCCGTGAATGGTCCGGCTTGAGTTCTTCTCAGTTCGGCCATGTGCGCGCCGATTTTAAGTTCTTGACCAAGATCATGGCAGATTTTTCGGATATAAGTTCCCGCTTGGCATTTCACCCGAAACAGAACATCTTGTTTTTTTATCTCCAACAATTCAAATTCATAAATCTCTCTAGTACGTAATTCTCTTTTCACTGCGCTTTTTATTGGAGGCAGTTGTCTTATCTTGCCGATAAAACCGTTTACTGCTTCTCTAAGCGTACTTTCTTCTACTGGTTTGTGTAAGTGCATTATCCCCACATATTCTTTAGGTGCAGTTAGTAAGAATTCAGTAATTCGAGTGGCTTTATCTAGTCCAATAGGCTGTACTCCGGTAACTTTGGGATCTAACGTTCCGGAATGTCCCGATTTTTTAATATTTAGAATAGCTTGCACATAAGCAGAAACCTGATGTGAGGTTGGTCCTTTCGGCTTATCAATATTTACAATGCTGCTGTTGATTAATTCGGCGGTAGTTCTCTCTGCAGGTGATTTTCCAATTATACCGATAGCTTTCTTCTTGATGAAGAGTTGGGTGGGCATTTTAGTGCTATTGTGTGCTATTATTAAAAACTTCCTTTCGTAATACTTCACTATTCTGAAGCGTGGTGAGCATCATCAGGTCAAAATCCCTGCGATTATATCTTCGAGAGCGACAGGGGGAACTGCCCCCTGCGGG
>JAGVMW010000087.1 GCA_020053615.1 archaeon
ATAATGAGAAAGATTTAGCAAAAGTTGCTGAAGTGTTTAAGAAACTTAAAATTCAGTTTGAAGTGGCAAAGATTCAATAATTATGCAACAGAGCACCTTCAATGAACTTCTCCGGGTGCAATGCTTTCGTAGCAGTAATTATTCTCTTCTCTATTTTCTCTTCAAAGGTTCTAAACCTTCCCATACTCTTCAATCCAGTATCATGCCCTGCTTTACTGTAAGCATAATTAACCAATTCAGTACAGAAAAATTTACTCTTATCCCCAGAAAATCCAAAATCATATGGCTTTCCTATCTGAGCTTCAGCATGCTTTATCGCCAGTTTTATCTTGTGCTTGCGATGAGATGTTCCTTTAGGCAAACGCATAATCACCATAGTATCATATTCCGTAAACAAATGATGCAAGGTAGTGTAATCAACTCCATCAGCAATAGCATGTATAAACTTGCGGTGGCCAATATACAACAAAGCATGAGTAACTGGACCAGTAATAAATAAGTGCGATAATTCTCTTAAATTTCCTGCAATAACTACATCTCCTTTTCTCAGCTTAACTCTCGCTTGCAGCAGGTCTTTATGGTTAAGAAGATTCTTGCGAGGATGAATTACTATACCTGAAACAAAGTAAATAATATTGGCAAATACTTTCTTGTATAGAGCATACCGTTTAGGAAAATGAGTTATCCAATGATATTTTATAGAGATGCACATGTGAGCTAGAAAAGTAGTATTGATATATATAGGTTACGTTGCCGTCCCAACGTTATACGTCCTCCAGAACTCCTCCACAAACTCTCTGGCAATCTCTTTATCTCTAATAATAACTAAATTCTCATCATTCTTCTTATCTCCGTTTTGCGTAGGATTAAACGAGCCGGTTATCACCGTTTTCTCATCTACAATAAACACTTTATGGTGCAGATTATACTTGTTCCCGTCTTTTCGTACATTAACTCCATTTTTGGTCAACCGGCCAAACTCAGAATCTTTATCTATCTGCTTAACCTCCATCACTCCTTTAATTGTAATATTATCCAGATGTTTCAACAATAATATATTACCAATTCCATCATGTGTAAATGAAAACGTCATGAAATAAATCGATGTCTGCGCTTTCTTCAGCTCTTCCTTAACTGCTTCTGCACAATTATCTTCCGGGCAGAATAAAGAAGTAATAATGGTGTTTCCCATAGCAATCGTAGGATTTTTTACTTTAGCTCCTTTTTTGAACGTGCCGTTCCACATCTCTTGAAACTCATTTTCATAATTCTGCGCCAGAACTTTAGACTCTATCAACAACAAGTTATTATTATTCTTATGCGCGCAATTATCCGTTGGATTCATTGAGCCGGTAGAAAATTTATTTCCATCAATCACACAAAACTTGTTGTGCATCAATCCGCTTTTATCCGCTTTGACAAAAGAATAATTAAATTGGTCTAAGTAAGCATCATCAGTAACCACTTCCACATCAATTTGTGTAGATTTCTCCAACAATTTCTGCTGTACTGACTCTAAATCAATCTCATACATCGCACAATGAAGCGATTGCTGTGCCGAATCAATAAAATTGAGCAATTCACCTTCACAATCCTCCTGCGGGCAAAAATAAACTTCAATTGAACCAGAATCTTGAATAGCAAAATCAACTTGGCTTGGTGAGTCTGGCTCAATAAATGAACTAGTGAATTCGTTAATCTTAGAAGTAATTTCCTCTTTGTACCACACACTTCCACCTAAGATTAAAACTACGAAACTAAAAAATATAAAAAAAGAAAAAACTCTATTATGTGTGCATAGCATCTTCAAAACCACTTATGATTACCTCGATAGCTCTGCTTTCCCCGTATGGGACATCCCCTTTGCGACGAGCCAGCTTCTACAAAAAGCATGGGTTTTGACCTTAGGATGTTATGCACATTTACCTCATAAAGTTTACAGTCTTCTCAAGTTAGCCCTTCTACTTGGTCTGACTTTTTCTGCGCCTTCTCCTTTGTACAACATTCCTCTCATCTTCTGTCCGGCAGAGGTCTTGCCGTGGAATACCCTGCTCCAATTCTTTGGTGCGCAGATCCAATTTAAGTGAGGGTCAGATTTAATCACCGGATGTGATGGGTCAACTAAAATAACTTCATACCAAATATATTTTCCATCCTGAGCCACCCAATAAGAGTTCAGCACCGCTAAATTGTGATACTGCTTGTTGGCTCTTTCTTCGCAGATTAATTGGTAATTCTTTCTCAAGTTAAGTTTCTTTCCGGATTTAGATGGCTTTCTTCCTCCAGCTACATCTGGTCTTCTTTTTCCTCCTCGAATAACTCTCTGCCTAACTACAATAATTCCCTGTTTGGCTTTATATCCTAAAGAACGAGCTCGGTCAATCCTGGTCGGATGCTCTAATTTTACGGTAGACTCTTCTCGACGCCATGCAATTAAGCGCTCTCTCCATAATTCTGCCATATTTGCCTGCGGTTTAGTCCACAGTTCTCTAACGTGTTTGTATAGTCCCATTTTAGCCTCCATTGATATTTCTTATTTGCCAGACCGTCGCCAACTGGCCAGTGAGCCAACACGATTATTCGTATTGCTTGTTGTCGCATATTGCGACCCGCACTTGGTGCTCCACTGCGATATTGCCGATATTGGAGCAGGCGAACGAGACGGTCTGGCGTCGCGTTGGATTCAGGTAAGCAACTACCTACATCTCCAACATATAGAATCTGAGCCTATTTTAAAAAGGTTTGTAATGATTGTAATACTTCACTATTCTGAAGCGTGGTGAGCATCATCAGGTCAAAATCCCTGCGATTATATCTTCGAGAGCGACAGGGGGAACTGCCCCCTGCGGG
>JAGVMW010000100.1 GCA_020053615.1 archaeon
AAGCTCGAAGATGGCACTGCTTCAACAGTGCGAGAGTAGCATCTTCAAAATTCCTGCTGTCTTTATCGACGAAGCGACATCTCCGTAGGAGTCATCCCTTTGTCGCTTTAGAAGTCAATTGACATTGAATTTTGACTTTAGGATGCTACTCTCGCACTTCATAAAGGTAAACAATTACAGTTTATTTATCTTTGATTTTAGGTTTGTGTCTAGCATTTGGCTACCTCATTTGTGTAGCAGTAATTTTCATGTTCAATCATTAGTTTGTTTTTTCTCCCACAAACAACATTTTTTATATTTTTTACCGCTTCCACAGGGACAAGGGTCATTTCGTCCTATTTTCAGTTTTGGCAGTTCAGGAATCTTTCTTTTATATTTTTGAAGTATTCTTGTTACATCCTCATTTAACTCTTCTTTTAATTTTTTATGCCTCTCCCAAAACATATTTATGGTTTCTGGTGTAAAAGATTCAACTATATTTTTTGCTGTTTCTTCATTTATGTCATTTGCTTGGGCTATATTTTTAATCTCATAGTTTAGCATGAGCGTGAAAACAGCCTCTTTGACCGCTTTTCCATCTTCTTTCTCCACAAAATTCAACGTAACATCTTTACATTTACAGTCTGGCATCACGCAGTAGCTATCAAGCATATAATATTCTTTACCATCAATTGTATGATTAAGCAATGCTTCTTGGTTAAACGCATCTTTATAGTTAAACATTTGACCTGGGCGATATCTTTTGAGGGCATTTTTCCTCATACTGCTCATATATTTAGTTATATGCTCTTTTTTCATGAACTCAAAATAAAGTTCTCCCACAGCTGTTTTATTAATTTCTTCGGGGAATGAATACTCCCATTTCTTTAAATTACCGCAATTTAAGCAGGTGATTTCTTCTTCTATGCTTAAATTACCATCTCTTCCAAAAGTTGCATTTTTAACTTCTAGCTCAAATGAATTGTTGCATTTGTTACACTTAAAATTAAGTTTTGTCATTTTAGATCAGTTCCTCATGGGTGTTTATTTTTGATTTTAGATTTGTGTCGAGCATGTTAATGCGCTCCGTTCTATTTTTTGTTCTGATTTGGTTACAGTAAGCTTTTTATCTGATTGGTCATCAATAGAATAATTTATTCTTTCATCAAAGTGACAAATTATATATCCTAACTTTTCTGGGAGAAACCAAATGATCTGTTCATAATATTCCGGCAGACAATCTACTCGATAACCTTTGCCAAGATATTCGCCATCTTTTATTTCTATTCCCCTAAGACTTTCTGCAAATTCTTTTGCTTTAATAATCTCTTTTTCAAAATCTTCTCTTTCTATCGCTTTTGCTAATAAAGTTTCTTCATGATCATCTTCATACCAATGATATTCTATTTTGAATATGTTTAGTTCAGTCATTTTAAATCACCCCAAATTAAAATCCAAGATTCCCTCCTTGTTTTTTAAGCCAATCCTCTTTTTCTTTGTAATTAGGCATGGCAGTTTCTACTAAAGCCCAAAATTGTTTAGAATGATTGTGTTCTTTCAGATGCGCCAGTTCGTGTATGCAGACATATTCCAATACCTCATCAGGAGCAAACAGCAGTTTGGTAGAAATATTGACATTATTATTACTGGAACAGCTTCCCCATTTAGAGCGGTGTTTTTTAAAGAATACTTTATTGAGATTTGCCTGAAAATGCTTCTCGTTTAGCTGTTTTATCTTTGATTCCAATTCGGGAAGCCTTTGCCGGGCAATAACTCTGCTAAGTAGAACGGAAATGTGCTTTTTTTGTTTTTCTTCTGATAATTCCGAAGCGATGTTAAGGCTGATGATATTGTTGATGATTCCGGCAGAACTGCTTTGTTTTGGCATGTACATTATGGAGAGAGTATATTCTTTATCTCCAACTATTAGTTTATCTCCATCATGATATTCATTAGAGTATTCTTCTTTTGGAGGACTTCTTTCGAGCTGTTCTTTTGCCCATTTTTTTGTTTTTAGTATCTCTCTGACCATCTCATCACGGGATATGGATTGAGGAATTCTGATAGAGATGCCTTTCTTTCCTATAGATACTCTGTAGGAGTCTCTGTCTTCTAAAGAGATGAGAACCGGATATTTCTTTCCGTTGATATTGAGGGGGAGAGTGATCATTTAATTAGCTTCTCTTTATCTCTTATTCGTTCCATGTACTTAATTAATCTTAACCTATAGTAAATCCCACTTTATAACCTTGCAATCTCCTTCACCGCTTTCACAAACACTTCCGCTTCTTCTACCGTATTATAAAATCCAAAACTGGCTCTGATAGTTCCGTCTTTAAACACTGAACATTTATTTTCCGGCTTATTGAACCATGAATGCACACAATGCGCCCCGCTTCTTACCATAATATTGTGCAGGTTATTCAACAGTAAAGAAACTTCATGCACGTTCTTTCCTTTGATCACAAACGAAAATACTCCGTTCCTCTTACTTGATTCTGAAGGACCTAAAACATACAAGTTAGGCACATCTTTCAAACCATCCGTAATATACTGGTTCAACTTTACCAACTGCTTATGCACTTTCTCCACCCCAACTCGTTTCAAATATCTAACTGCTTCTCCAAAGCCGATGATTCCTGGATAATTCTGCAATCCCGCTTCAAACCTTTCGGGGATATCTTCCATAACATAACTTCCATCTAAATTAGAATCTTTAACTGTTTCGCCGCCGACTAAAAACTGATTTAACTTTTTCAAATTTTCCGAAGTAGAAATCAATGCACCAATCCCATTTGGGCCTAACATCTTATGCGCAGAAACCGTTATAAAATCCGCACCCAGCTTCTTCAATTTAACTTCATGAGAAATAACTGCCTGTGCGCAATCAAATAACACTTTAGCTTTATATTTATGAGCAATAGTTACAATCTCTTTCACCGGATTAGTCACCCCATCCAAATTAGACGTAAACATCATACTAACTAACTTCACTTTTCCATTATGCTCTTTCAATTTATTCTCAAAAGCTTCTAGTGAAAATTCATTAGTGGAAGTGGAATCAACATATTCATGCCTAATCAATCCCTGCTTCTGTAACTTCAGCCATGGCAGCAGATTAGAATTATGCTCTTTATCCGTAGTCAGAACCACATCTCCGGATTTAAACGGAAAACCATGCGCAACTAAATTAATCGCTTCGGTGCAATTCTTGGTAAATACTACTGCTTTTTCTTCTGCCCCAAAAAACTTAGCTATCTCGGTCCGGGCTTCATGCACTGCTTCCTCTACTTCTTCCGCAATTTTATGGTTGCTTCTACCAGCGCATCCCGGAAAATTATAATAATATTCGTTGCTCTTCTCAATTACTGACTTAGGACGTAAGGACATACACGCATTATCAAAATAAATAATTGGTTTATTCTTAATCTGCCGTTGGAATAGTGGAAAATCTGCCCGAAATATAGTTAAGTCCACGTCCTTTCTGGAAAATAATTTGGTTAACATTTTATTCTTTATACTGCTTCTCCTCTCTCTCAAACACAGGCACAGTCCGTTTTGTGAGTGATAGCACCATATCCACCTGAAAACAAGGACGGCTTTGCCGTCCTGTTTTCATTTAATGAGATGCAACTATCGCA
>JAGVMW010000052.1 GCA_020053615.1 archaeon
ACTGCTAATTTGCGAATAGTAGACTGTCCAATCCGGCTTAAACTATTTCTCACCTCACCCCAAAATACTTTTTCCACCCTTTGTTCTAAGTTTTTCATGTTTCTTGCCCCCAGTTAAAATCCAGTATTATTTCACTTTCATTTTTTCGCCCTTATTCCCATCATAACTCCTACTCCACCCAAATTTGTTTTTTCTTTTGAGAGTTCTCCCGACTCAAAAGAAGATAATCTTTCCATGGGCACATAAGTATCCCTTACCTTTATATTTAGAATAAGATGTTCAGTGACAACATATTCTAACCCTAAACCAATGTGGGCACCCATTCCTTCAGTCGAACCAGACTTGCTGTCACCCATAAAATCAAGCGTTTCTTTAAAATACCAAAAATCAGCACCAAAACCCAAGTAGGGGATTAAAGGCGTATCCTCTCCTGAAAGAGTCAATCTGCCTTCGACGCCTAACATAAAAATAATCATCTTGGCTTTTGCTTTAACATTTTCTTTATCAATGTTGCCAAAAGTATAAATCTCCGGCTCACCACTACTATAATAGCCATTTAAATCAAATCCTGTTGAAAACCAAGGACTAATTGCACTAACATAATCAAATCCCCCCATTATGCCAGTGCCATAAATTTTATCAAAGCGTTCGTCTGACGAGAAGAAAGCACCGATATTAAAGCCGAATCCGGAACTTTCGTAGTTTTTATTTTCGGGTTCCTTTTCCGGTTCCTCTTTGGACTCAACTGGTTGGTGCTTCATCTTATGCATCGGTTTTTCTAGAGGTTTGGTTTCTTCTTTTGGAGGTGTTTGGAGAGGGGAATTAGCTGGGGAATATTCAACTGTTTTTATGTTTTCATTTAGAATAAGAACTTCTCCAAAATCAGTTTTTACTTTAAGCGTGGTTTCATCTTGGCTAATTATTTTCCCTTCTATTTGTTTGCCGTTGGTTAGATAAATAACTTCTGCCGAGACGTCGGACGAATATCCTAAGATTGCTCCAGTCAATAGTATACTTGCTCTTTTAAAGAAGTTTCCCGTTTTTCTCAAAGATATTATTTTTTGTTCTAAGTTTTTCATTTTTAATTACCTACTAATTCAATTACTTTTAGTTGGTTTAGGTTACTATTGCCCTCACTAAGATTCCAAAGAGACTCTCCATCCCAAGCCAAGCCGATGGTGTCGCCAGGAGAATCAAAAGAACCCAGCACTTCTCCTGTGGGAGTCAACTTGTGGATTTTGTTACACTTATCGCCTAATTTTAGTCGTCTTTGATTGTTACTTTACCGCAAGCATATTTATCACCATTATCCCTATTGTGCCAAAATATTTCTGCGTCACTACATATAATATTGCCCCCGCATTCTTTAAGGTTTAGGCATTGGTCATTTCCATCACATTCTATTATCCCTATCCCATCTCCGCAGTTATTCTTAAACCATATATTATGATTAACATCACATCCAATATCATACACCTCTGGTCTACACTCGCTAACGACATTACAACGATAACCCTCGCATTGCGAATCAGATGTACACTTTATAGAAGGCATACAAAAAGTGGTTTGAAAATTGATATCTCTTTGATAAAAAAAAGGAGCATATTCGTAGCATCTCCATCCACTTTTACAATCTAAATCACTATCGCAAGGGTCGCAATAACCGCCTGTTCCAGAATTGCTGCCGCTGTTATCATTAGTTCCATTATTACTCCCCGGATTTGACCGGTCATTATTGGACTGCTCAGGCAAGCAATTACCACAATCATCAGGACAACTATTGCAATCCTCATAGGTTGATTCGCAATCCCCATTGCCGCATTCATTCCCCTCGCACCCATACCCTAAGCCAGCACTCAAAACCCCTGCTAAAGAATAAACCGTAGCTTTACCTATAACTGAATATTTAATCCTGCTTAAGCCAATTTTTAATTTATCAAAGAAGCTATTCTCAATCATTTGTTCTAAAGTCGCCATTTTACATCCACCCACTTCAAGCAGTATATATAATTATCGAACTTGCAAAATAGATAACTAAAAACTTCATTGAGGAAGCCCCCTTTTAAGCTCTTCAAAGGTTGCGATTATTGGAGATTTTAGAAGTTGATAACGGCCCCTGCTGATTTTCCTAAGAACACCTAACTTAACTAATCTGCCAATGTAAACTGGCGGAACTCCTATGTTGCCCATTTCCACATTTTGAATTATGTTTTTTTCAAGCTTAATTATTTTTACAAAAGAAAGCACGTCTTGGTCAGAAGCAGTGGGAATCTCATGATCCAGCCAACTCTTTCCAATATTAATAGCATCTTTAATGTGATTTTTAACATCGCTTATAGTGATGGTGGTGTTTTCCGCATAACACGCTTTTGCCAAACATTGAATTAAATATGGGTATCCCGCAGTCAATTCATGAAGTTTTTTTATGGCTTCTGGCTGCCATTTTGTCGATTCATGGATTAATGGTTTTTCTAGGACTTCTTTAGTTTCTTTAAGATCTAAAGTTCCAATATTAAAACTTGCTCCGGAAAATATCCTAGCTACCGGAGAATAATCATCCACCAGTTTAGCTTCAAACAAAATTCCTCCGGAAATAACTAACAAAACGGGGACAGAATTGGTATCCTCTACTATTGATTTTAACTCGCCAATTGCTTCAATAGATAAAAAATCAGCATCATCTATCGAAATCAAAACATAATCTACATCCATCAAACCGCTTAAACTAGATTTCCAAATTTGATAAGAACTTTTTTCATTATGGTCAGTAGTACTAAACTCAATTCCATATAAATTGATGCCCTCTATTTTTTTGCCGAGATTTTTTAATTTTTCAATTAGATTTTTCCGATTGCTAATCTGTGCTACAAGTTCTTCATTCAATATATTGTATAATTCTTGGTCATTGGTGGTCCTTGCCAATCGCCTATAAAAAGTCAGTGCATTTGTAGGTGATTCTTCTGAACCTTTGGCTTCATCAATAATTTTTTTAAGAAGCGATGTTTTACCTACCCCCCTATGTCCATAAATGAGAATTCCGCCGGATTTTTTATGGATAATCGCAGATTCAACACGTTCTTTTACAACTTTTAAAACTAGTTCTCTACCTCCAAAGTATTCTGGTCTGGCAGGGGTTTGTGGATCATACGGGTTGGACATATTCGGCACCTTTTAGGGTATAGATATGGGTTCGGACTTTGATTTTTGTATCTTTTAGTTAAAGCATTCTCAATATATTAACTTTAATCAATATTAATCAAAGATAATATAACCACTATATAAATGTTTTGTTCATAGGTATTATCTCGTTTGTCACTTCCCAGTAATCCACCGCAACATTTATATACTTCCTCCTCTTTTCAACTAATTATGACCCAAACCAGAGCTGATTGTATTCATTGAAAGTAATTCTGATTTAGCTAGTTTGAACTTTACAAGAAAAATTTTAAGAAACGTTTTTAAAAGAAACTTAGTTTGTAGTTCTAACACTTATGGCGGGTGTCGTACAACGGTCAGTATAGAAGCCTGTGGAGCTTCGGAAGAGGGTTCGACTCCCTTCACCCGCCCTTTTTTCTTTAATTTGATTCATCACCATTAGTTCTGGCTCTAGAGGTAATTCTGGAGTTTTTATCCAAATAAATAAATTAATAAAAAATAAAACAAAAAAATACGCCGACGGGCGCTAAACGTGGAGATAAAAGAAAATGGAAATATCAAAACAAGACGTAAGTGAATTGGAGGCTCAGGCACAA
>JAGVMW010000109.1 GCA_020053615.1 archaeon
CATAACCGCATAATCTCTTTTCCGTGGCTGTCAAATCGTAATCTTCAGAAGATTCGGGATGATATGTTGCTACCAAAGGAATATCGGTTTGAATCATTCCTCTCAGTTCTCTTAATATCTTCTCCTGCTTAAAAACGGAAATGTTTGAAGGACGTTTCGTTCCATCTCCTAATTCATAGACCAATCCGGCTATTTCACTCGGCAGATACTGTTTAAATTTGCTGGTTAATTCTTCTTGGTCAGCGACGGCAGAAACTTGTCCATTGACACGAGAAATCATGCGAGAGACTAAATCTCGATGTATACCATAACCAAACTTTATCAGAAATACTTTATCGGGAGGTAGTCGTATCATTTCATTCGCTCTCTTAAAAAAAAGTTAAAAAAAAATAAAAAATAAAATTTGGAGGAAGAAAATAAGAACTACATTAATAGTAATTCTTGCCTTCTTCGTCGCCGTCTTTCTTTAATCTGCTGAAGCCGATAACTACTCCTACGATTACTAATACGACTACTAGCACGATTAAAGCAATCTCCAAACCATTTCTTAGGTTGAAGTCAACGCCAACACCTGCAGCAGGAGCAGTTGCGCCAGCTACATTAGCTTTGAACGACAAAGTTTGCAACGCATCGCTGCCAGACTTGATGGTTACGGAAGCTACATGCTCTCCTGCAGTTGCAGAAGGAGATGTTTTTACATCCATATAAACCACTTTGTTTTTGCCCGGCTCTAATACAACTAAACCATCACTTAAGGTAGTGGTAGCCCAGTCGCTGCCCGCGGTTGCTTCTAATAGATAAGCTTTAGAGGTGCTTCCAGCGTTAGTCAAAGCGATAGCATAAGTTGCGGTACTTCCTGCAGCTACATTCTGTGACTCAGGACCTACTGCTAATACTAGCTTATCAGTTTGCTGGAATTGCTCATTTCCTAAAACTTTAATTTTGAAAGTTTTGGTAACGGTTTCATACTCATCATAGTTAGCGGTTACAGTTGCTTCATACTCGCCTTCTTTAGCGGTAGCAGGGATGGATAAAAACATTTCCGGAACATCTTCATAATCTACATTATGATTATCGGTTTGAACTACATCCACAAACTCGCTTACAGAAGCGCCCAATTCAGGGATAGCTACAGTAACTTTAACATCTTTCTGATCTTTATCTCCATAATTCTCTAATAGAACAGTTGTTAGTAATGATTTACCTGCTTTAACGGTAGTTCCAGGTGAGAATACTACATCAGCAATATCTACTCCGTTTCTTGCTGGCTCAACTGCTAATTTAATCTCTTTAGTTAGAGCTTCGGAATTCTTGTCCATTAACCTTAATCTTAACAAATAATGATCCTTGTCCAATTTCTTAGGCAAAGTAACACTTAATGACACATACTTAGTGGTGTCGCCAGACAGATCAAATAATTGAGTGCTGTCTTCCAGATTTTCATAGTCAGAATATTCGTATCCTGAAATTTTAGCCTCTACCTCTACATCGGTAGCACCGGTCTTCTTTTGGGCATTCAAGCCGACTTTAATATCTAAAGTCTGACCTTCTTCTACAGCAATAGTTTCTCCATCGCTGACTATATCACCGTTTACTTTTACAGTCCCCCACGCCAGATTGCTTACGTCTAAAGCACTGACTAGAGACAAGGTTAGTAAACCAACCACAAAAACTACAAACAAATTTCTTAAAGCTTTCATTTTCTTCCTCCAATTTAGTTGATTTTATGTTTTAATCGATGGTTATATTTAAACCTTTCGATTGGTTGAGCATTTTAAAGTGATTACACCACATGCCCATTTTATAATGATTATTTTAGGATAGGTGTATTAAAAAAATAAAACTCCTACCAGCTCCCCTCCACTACACTAATTTCTCTGAATGCAGTATCATGGAAATCATCGTTGCCTACCGTAACTTTAACTAAGTAATCTCCAGCTTCTGCGTCGTAAGGAATCGGCAGCACCAAATTGATATTCTTGCTGTCGCCGGAGTTTAAGTTAAACTGTCCGGTAGATTTCTTTGCACCCAATTCATACACGATTGCAGTAATTTTCACGTCTTCTAAATCTACATCTCCATTGTTAGCTACATTTACACTGAAGAATGCTGCATCGCCTCCAGATACTACATCAGATACTAAATGCACTTTCTGGAAGTACACATTTTTGCTTGGCTGCGGATATTTACAGCCACCATTATCAGTAGTGGCTTGGGCATAGTAGTTTAATGCGTTTTTATCAGTACAGCCTGAAACAACGACTACAGGTGGTGCAAAGATGCACGAGCCATCGTCTTTAGTTGCAGATGGATCGTAATTAGTTGCAGTTTTGTCAGTGCATCCTAACACATCAGTAGGCTGTGGGAAAGTGCAGCTGCCATCGTCCACAGTAGCTAAAGGATTATAGTTAGTTGCTTCTGGTTCCATACATCCAGGCACTTCAGTGGGAGGATAGGTGCAACTTCCGTCGTCTTTAGTTGCTAACGGATTATAATTAGTTGCTTTAGCGTTGGTGCAGCCTAAAATGTCTTCAACATCGCAAGCATCTCCTACGCCGTCTCCATCAGCATCTTTCTGATCAGCATTTGGCGTAGTTGGACAATTGTCAGCTACATCCGGAACTCCGTCGCCATCACTATCAGGCAAAGGAACAGGAGAAACACCCAGCATCTTACTTGACTGCACACTGCCACCGAATCCATCAGTTACGATTAGTGAAACAGTGTAGATGTCACTTTTAGTTAAAGTAAAGCTTACTTCACTGCCAGTGGCAGTACCAACATTAACCTTAGAGCTGCTCTTCAAGATCCAGGTATAAGTCAACTCATCGCCATCTGCATCCGCCGCAACCGCTTTGAAAGTAACTTTATCACCAACGGCAGCAACACCCGGAATATTCACGCTGGTTAAAGTAGGATTCTGATTTACGTCTTTAACCGTAATTTCCGCTTTTTCCCAGTTAGAGTATTTCTTTCCATCAGAAGCTCTTACATCGAATTTAACGGTTTCAGAAGTATCGGGATGTTTTACTACACTAAATCCGGGCGATAAAGTAAACACGCCGGTATTCTCATTAAAGTCAACGTAATCTGGCAGATAATACCCCAAGAAAGTTTCTACTGTATTCTCGATGGTATTAAATGCAATGCACCAGCTGTTCTTGCAGTCTGGCTCAGCTTTCTTAGCTTGGAAAGTTAATTTGTCTCCGTCAGCATCAACTGCGTTTACATTGAAAGTTAATTGTCCGCCTTCAGTTACAGTTTGTGGAGCAACATCATTCATTACCGGAGCAGTATTGGTAGGAATAACCTCTTCTGCCTGTACTATAAACGCAACCGTTTCCGTCTTAGAATCAATTCCGTCGCTCACTTTAAATGCAGCCCAGTAATTACCGACTTCATTAGCGATTAAAGTGAATGAGGCGGTATTATCTTTATTGTCCATGAACGGATGTTCTGCAGGTAAAACTCCGTCGGCAAGAGTCAGCTTTAATTTATCACCGTCTAAATCTTTCCCGGTAAGTTTTATAGTTGGGTTTTCTCCCGGAGTTAGGTGATAGACATAAATACCATAAACGCCTTTAAGAGCAGGAGCAGGATCGAAAATTAAAGTTGGCACATTATTCACGCAGCCATCTTTCTCTTCTGCGCCTTTGTTTTCAGGACATTTATCTATATCGCCGCAAACTCCATCTTTATCTTTATCGTTATATGGGTCTTTAGGACAAGCATCATCTTTGTCACAGATTCCATCTTTATCTACATCAGCACATGCTGGCTGAGGATAAGTGCAAGAACCGTCGTCTTTAGTTGCTTTAGAATTGTAATTGATAGCTTTCTCGTCCATGCACCCTAATACTTCTGTCGGCTGAGGCTGTGGTTTAGGTTTTACAGTTAGAGTTAATTCATCAGAACTTTCATCGGTAGCAGTATGAGCTATGGTGACTAATTTAAATGTACCTGCTTCTTTAGGAGTATGCTCCACAATGAAAGTATAAGTATCCGAATTTATAGGACCGGACTTAACTTTAACACTGGGTTCAGATACTTTTTTAGTAGCAGTATTTTCCATCAGCACTTCAATCCATGGCTCTTCGTTTCCATTAGTATTGACAAACACGCCAAAAGAGACGGTTTTGCCTGCTTCTGTAGTTAGTGACGTCTTTGATACTGCTTCTCCATCCACTATCCAATTGGATTGCACTACTACGGCTGCAATTACAAATGGAAGGGACAATAGCAAAAACATCGCTAAGATCCATCCCGAATTTTGTTTCATTTTCATTATTTTAACCTCGTTGAAGTTCAATTACTAAAATCTGCGGCCAACGCCAAACAGGAAAGTAGCTTCATCAGACTTAGTATTACTTTTTACACCCAAATCAATTACCCATTGGTCATAAGGATTGATTCTTAATCCAGTATAAGCTTCTCCAGCTAAGCTGTGTGCAGATGAACTTAAATTTCCAGTTTCGCCCAAGCGAGTGATGGTCTTCTCTGCGCTGGATCTCATCCAAGCTCCACCTAATCGCGCTTGTAATTCCATCCAACTAGTTAATGGTAAACTAGCTGCAGCTCCGCCGCCGAGATAACGAGATAATTCGTTTTCGGTTTTAACTTCTTCAGTAGCAATTCCTAAGTAGTTAGTTCTGCTTTCAGATTCACTTTGGTTTTGTAAAGTTGCATCAGCATATCCGCCTAACTTAACCCATCCCAGACGATACAATACTTCTGCTCCAGCTACTCCTCCGAAATTGCCATCAGTATCTACCGATGGTCCAGCGTAGATAGTTACATCAAAGTTGTCTACTTTTACTGGCTTTACTGGCGCAGTATAATTGTAGCCATTCTTGTTGACCAAACTGATATAAGTAGTTAACTCAACTTCCTGACGTTGAGCTTGCCCGCATAAACGATCTACTTCTGCTTCCAGAGTTCCAGCTGTTTTGGCGTTGAAAACTTCTTTGGTTTCTGCAGCTTTCTCACCAGCAGTTTCAGTAGGTAAGCTTGGTACAGGTCCAGCAGTTAACGCTGCTTGAACTGCAGCTTGAGATTCAACAGGTGTTTTAGATTCAGTTGCTGGCTTAGTCGCGTCTTCCTTAAGTGCAGGAACGGTATTGGCAGTATAATCATTTAGATTTTTCTTAGCCCTTTCGCAACCGGTTTTACTTTCAGTATATTGACCAAGTAAACGTTCTCGTTCAGCATTTTCTTTAGAACAACCAGAGAATTGTTTGTAATAATCTGGATTAATCGGTTGAACGATAGTTTCCAATTGAGAAAGTTCTGCTTTCTTTTCTACTACTACTAGTTTTGTAGTGTCATAACACACATCTTTACCGGGGCAGTAGCCTATAGATAGACGAGAATAACCTTCCATTTTTGCTTCTTTCTCAGACATGCATCTTCCATTACCGTCAAACAATTTGGTGCAGTCTTTTTTCTCAGCTACTACAGAAGTTGTGGTTTTATAACATCTAGTTTTATCAGGGCAATTTCCTTTTTCATAGATTCTAAGTTCCAATTCCCTTGCTTCTTGATAGCTCATGCATTTTCCCTTGCCTTTGAACATAGTAGCGCAGTCTCTTCCAGAGACAACATTCTTCTTTGCTTCAGGCTGTTGAACGTCAGCAACTGCTGGTGTGTCACAATTAATTACACATGCGGGTTTTTCTTCACCAATTACGTTACCACTACCAACTTTTAATTTAGCATCGGCTTCGTAAGCGAAACCTAATCCAACTGCCACCATAGCAGCACTCGTTACATATTTTCCAAATGACATTTTTTTTACCTCCGTAAACATATTTTATTTTTCTATTTCAATATTCAAATACTTTGAACCGGGAACAAAACTGTTACATATTCCTGCTTCAGTGAGCATTACTACGAAATCGTGTTTTACTTTATCGTTTTTTATAGGGGTAATAGCCTGATATAGATTAGATAATCCATCTACACAAGAACCATTGGCTCCAGCCCAAACCGCACCTTCAAATCCAGTAACGTAATTATCAATTAAATTGATTAATTCATTTCTGCCTTCATCCCCGCCTTTATCCACTGCTGATTTAATTGCTATATAACGTGAATCGCTTACTTGAGAAGCTGCTTCAGCCATCTGCTTGAATTCGTCTTTTTTAGCAGTACAGGTATTATACTCTTGAGTTTTTTGAGTTAACTTTTGGTCCAAATTATCTCTGTCTTTCATACAGATTTTGTAGTAACCAGACACCTCTCCTTTGAGAGTTTCTTCCACAGATGAAGTTTTATTTAGTTCTACAGTTTTCCCATCATCAGAACACCCTCTTCCAGTGTACCCAATTACTATTCCCAATCCAAACAACACCAATCTTGTTATCTTATTTTTGATAATCATTTTTTTCCCCCATTGTTTTATTCATCTACTATCTCAAGATTCAAGTATTTTGAACCAGGTGTGAAATCAACACAGATTCCAGCTTCAGTAAGCATTAAAGTAAAGTTGTGTTTAACGTCATTATCTTTAACGGAAGTAATCGCATGGTAAAGATTAGACAAAGCAGTTTCACAAACACCATTAGCACTGATTGAAACAACATTGCCCGCTTCTTTGACATAATTTTCAACTAAATTAACCAATGCATCTCCTTTATTTTTGGTGCTTTTACTATTCTCCAAAATTTTTTTAATCGCTAAATATCGTAAATCGCTGGTATTGGATATTATAGCTCTTGCAGTTCCCAACTCACCTACGCAATTATCATAAGCAGATTGAACTATTTCTTTATCCGCTTCGCAAACAGCGTAAATATTGTCGGCTTCTTCTATGTTTTTAACTATTGCATATTTTTCTTTCATGCAAGCAGAAAAATTTGCGGTTAGTTCGGTATCGGTTGCCGGACATTCAGGTGCTACTTGAGGACATTCAACAACCGGCGGACACTCTTTATTTACATATTTCACTACTTCTTTCTCCACTATCTTTTCCACCTCAATCGGGATTTCTTTCTCAATCACCTTATCCACATATTGAACCACCGGAACTTCTTTTTCCACTACTTTTTCCACAATTCTATCTACATATTCAATCGTTGGTGTACTTGAAGCAATTGAACAATCTTCCAAGTCTGCTGCAGTTTCATCCTTCTCTGCTTGTGCAACAATCAATTGCTGTTCAAGAGCAGCATAAGCAACATTTTTCTGCTTTAACGTGGTTTTAGTTTCTCCCACTTCTCTCTGGCAAGAACCATAATTAGCTTCTGCAATATTTTTGTTTTCGAAAAAAGTAAAATTGTCCGCACGTACAGTGTCCAATTCCGCTTCTAAATCGCTGATTTGTGCATTGAGATCATCCATTAAAGCTGCTGCTCCACCAATATTTTGGATTACTGTTTTACCCGATTCTCCCACAGTTTTTCCACTGTCATAAGTCATCCAAAGTGTAAGTCCAGTTAAAGCTACCACCCCTATCCCGCCAACGACATAAGTCCATCTAGGTCGCTTCGTTATATCTTCTGGACTAGAAACTGGTACTGCTTCTGCGAGTGCTTGTTCAAGTCCATGGTCAGGAACGTGAGGAGCATCTCCATTTTGGTAAAATTTCTCTTCTACTCCAAGTGGCGAGTTAACCATTCTATTTTCCAATGGTGGGAGCACCACTTTCATTTCAGGAATAGTAGTGCGAGATGAATCTGGTTCAGCTGCTTTCTTTTCAACTGGTGTAGGAGGGACAGCGAGAGTATCCGCTGTACCTTTCTGTTCTTCCACAATTATTGGCAACCTCTCCGCAGCAAAATAATCTCCCAACATATTATTAACATCAGTTATCTGGACTTCTTCTCCTTTCAAATCACCATCGCGTTCTGGAAGATGGCGATAGAACTTACCGTCTTTGCTGGCACGAATTCCTTTCACAGTAAAAACGGTTTCAATTCTTTCTAATGGCTTCCCATGTGCACGAGCTAAAGGACCAATGTAATTCTCTCTCTCCTCTGGAGTTAATTTTTCATCTAAAGGATCGTCCACGACTACATCATCGTCAATAATAAGTTCTTCATCACCAAGAACAGTCTCCAAATCTGCTGGTGCAGTGGGTTCCTGTGCAACTGGAGCAACTTCTTGAGCTACAGCGGATACTCTCTCTTCTACCGCAGGAAGAACTGTTTCTTCTGCTTCTACTCTTGTAGGAGCCGCTAAAGAAGCAAAATAATCTCTGCCGGCTTTTACTGCATCTTCCAACCCTAATGGAATATTTCCGTCAGCTTGAATGAGATAAAACTTGTCCTCTTCTGGTTCGAAGCGAATATTTCCGTCCGCCAGGGCTACTTGAGCTAGATCCGGAGCGCATTTCAATTCCTGAACTAAACGCTCCATTAATGTGGGGACTTTAGCCACAATAACTTTTTCCATTATTCGTGTCGGTCCGCCGTCGCTGGCAGGAACATTAGCCGTTCCGGAAACAATATCCTTATCGGGTATAACTTCAGTCGGAGAAGTTGTCGTGTAAAGCTTTACTAACTTCTGTTTATACTCTTCAACTGAAATCTCGCGATGCTGACCTCCATTAATATCATAAGTCTTTCCATCTGTGTCAATATCAATCCTCGCTTCTATCTTTGCTTCTTGAATTACCTTATCAATACTAAATAAGTCATCTACTTCAGGAACTTCTTTTGTTCTTTCATTCTGCGGAATACGGTTAAGAAAACGTCCGATATACCTCAAAGTGTATCTATCTGTTCGCGTTGTCTTTTCATGAGCATAACTAGCACTATCTACTCTGCCAGCACTCCTAACTTCTTCTTTAATTCTATGATAAACAATAGATAAAGCGCCATCTTGGCTCGTTGCTGGAATCAATTTTCCACCAACCATATTACATAAATTGCCAGAATCATCATATGCTAAACTTGATTCACGAACCGCTTTGAGAAATTCTTCTGGAGTTCTATTTATACCATTAGCATGCTGTTCTATTATTTCTTCTAATTTAGTCATAGTTACCTTTCAAAACCTCAAATACTACTTTCGAGTAAGCATCACTATATAAATCTTTTGGAATTAGGAGTAATCTAAAGTAGTAACATAACCTAAAGAAAATAGCTGAATTTTAAATCTTTCCCAGCAAATCCCACAACCCATATAACATTCCTAGAACAAACATCACAATCAATAATACACCAATTAGCTTAACCCACTTCAATGAAAATTCTGGTTTTCTTTCTCCCACTTTTTTGGCTTTCCAATTCATCAATACGATAGCAATGCCACTCAGTCCACCGGAAAATACACCGGTAATTTCCAATACTGAAATAAATGAAGTTAAGTTAAACAGGAGGATTACTAATGGAACCGAGAAAGTAAGTATTAATGCTAAGTTCTTAGACAGTTTATAATCATATTCATAAATATCTAATAACGCCATGCCTAAAGCTAAAAAAGAAGTAAACATGGCTAATACTGCTAGAAGGTTGGCAAACAGTCCCAGCAAAGGCTGAGAGTAGATACTTAGAGCAATAGTAGCAATTCTTTCATTGGGCTGTAGCAGTTCAAAATTATCCAATCCTACGATGCCGATTATAATTGCGGCAAACACTATATATAATAGTATGGGAATGACAGAACCGATTAATAATGCTTTTCGCATCTTCTTTTTTTCCGGACCTAATTCTTCCTGAATCTCGGGAATAGAAGCAAAACCGATAAATGCAAATAAGACTACTCCGTAAGGCACAAATATTTTAGTTATATCATGAGTTGCTAAGTTATCTAAATTAATTTGATTGAATGAAAATATTCCTATGAGAATCACCATCAGAAATAACAATGAGATTAGGATCAGTTCCGCTCTCCCCGTGGTTTTTACTCCGCGATATACTATAAACGAACCGATTAGAAAAAATAAAACTGAGAATAATAAAGGAGAGCCAACATTTAATATTTTGAATAGCGTAGCTCCTTCGCCGATTAGGTATGCAGTTAAAGCACCATAAACTCCAAGAAACATAGCTAAAGCAGTAATACGTTTTCCCCATGGTCCTAAGTATTTCTCAGCATAACCTGTAAGCTGGTGATGGCCTTTAGTTCTTAGAACTACTTCTCCCAAAAATAAATTCAAAGCCATCGAAGCTAATCCAATTAATACAATGATAATTAAACCGTATAAGAAACCAGTTTTGGCTATGACATAAGGAATGCCTAATATTCCCGCACCAATAATCGTGCCCATTAACGTAGCGGTAGCGATAGCGGCTCTATTTCGAAGGAAGCCAGTATATTGCTTTGATTCGCCTCTTTTTTTAAACATGAGCTTGGAATATCACTTTTGGTTTATATAATTTACTTTTAAAGGGCACAGTCCGTTTTGTGAGTGATAGCACCATATCCACCTGAAAACAAGGACGGCTTTGCCGTCCTGTTTTCATTTAATGAGATGCAACTATCG
>JAGVMW010000204.1 GCA_020053615.1 archaeon
ACCGCAAGCGGTGGGGTACAAGAAAATAAGAAACTACTTATTTTCTGTACAGAAAGCAGAGGCTTTCTTGTATCACAAACAAATCAAAAGATAAAATGTTCCCAAAACATTCACTTTTCTGAAAATAACCTCTCTCCACCCGAACAAATAACAACTATATTCACTTTTCTGAAAATAGAAACATTTATATACTTAATGTTATTACCTATATCCAAAATATTGAAAATAGCTCAAATATAAAACACATCACAAAAATGTTCCTAGAAAACCTATTAGGCTCAAAAGCCAAAGTGAAGCTCCTGCGCGTTTTAGCAGAGTCCAGAACTGCTTTTACTTTGCAGGATCTCAAAAACGAGACTGAACTAAGCATAGGAATAATTCATCAATCTTTGCAGGATTTACTCAACGAAGGAATTATCCTCAAAATCAAAGGAAAGAGGAAAGAAAGGCTCTTTAAATTTGACACAGACAGTTCCTTTGCCCATCCTATTTTTGAATTGTTTCGGCTGGAAAAAACTTCGCAGAGAAAAGAATCCGTTTTTCTGCACACTTGGAACGTATTGGAGAGTGCCGTATCAAAACTCAAAGAAAAATCTTCATTAATACTTTTGTTTGGCAGCCAGGCAAGAGGGAATGCCACTTTAAGAAGCGACATAGATATTCTAGTTATACCCACAAATTCTCTGGCAGAGATTACCGTTGCTCTGAATGGAGTAAAATCTAAGAACATAATTAATCCTTTGATAATAAGCTTGCCGGCATTTCAAGAAGAAATAAAGAAAAACACTTTATTTTACCAAAACATTAAAGCTGATGCGTTTATACTTTACTTTGATTCAAAAATAAAAGAGGCTCTCCGCCCTTTTTTTGAAGATATAGGTTACAAAAATGGATCCAGAATTTGAGACAAAATGCTTGAGTCAGAGAACCGTTGTGCATCCGCCGACGGTGATAAAAATAGACGATTCAAGAGAAAGGCACCATCTTGCCAGCCAGCATAAAAACAATGCCACTTATTTCTTTGAGTGTGCTAATAATTTGCTTAACAGTTCTACTCCATTGGTTGCTATTTTGATTGCCTATTTTTCTATGGAGCATAAAGCTAATCAATTGCTTGCTTTACATGGCTACAAAGTGGAAAGCCATATTTGCACTCAGATGGGGTTGAGCAAGATAGCCCAAAGAAAGGAGCTGGCTAAAATGCTTAGTGACATCTTTACTTTACGGCAGAACATTGGCTATCGCATGAATTTGACGCCCAGCCCCGAAAGCAAGCTGGAAGCGGAGCAAGTTATTACAGAGATATTAATTCCGTTTATGCAGGAGGTTGATGGGTTGGTAAGGGGGTTGGGGTGATTTTGGTGAAAACGTTTCTTAGAGGAGTTATCGATGAATGGAGTTGGTGAAAATTTATTCACACTCTAACTCTCCATCTGAATCCAGTTTTAAAATCCAAGCATCGCTCCCTCCTGCTCCTTTTGAGTATGTTTGACCAGCTACAATATATCCATCATCACTAGTTTGTTGGATTGAAAGTGCATAATCTTCTGGCCACAATCCAAAAGTCTTATCCCATACTAAATTACCATTCTCATCTAGTTTTAAAACCCAAGCATCGCTCCCTCCTGTGCCCTTTGAGTTTGTTTGACCAGCCGCGATATATCCCCCATTGATAGTTTGCTGGATTGAATTTGCCCTATCCGGTTGGTTGCTTCCCCCAACGGTTTTATCCCATTCTAAGTTCCCGTTTGAATTCAATTTTAAAATCCAAGCATCATATTCGCCTGTACCTTTTGGTATTGTCTGACCGGCCACAACATAACCCCCATCAGTGGTTTGTTGGATTGAATGTGCCCAATCATCAAGACTTCCACCAAAGGTTTTATCCCAGACTAAATTTCCAGCAGAATCAAGTTTGAATACCCAAGCATCGTGCTGCCCCGTGCCTTTTGAATTAGTCCAGCCAGTTACAATATAACCCCCATCGGTGGTCTGTTGGATTGACTCTGCTCCATCATCAAGATATTCTCCAAAAGTCTTATCCCAGACTAAATTTCCAGCAGAATCCAGTTTAAATACCCAAGCGTCTTCATACCCTGCGCCTTTTGAAGAGGTCGTACCAGTTACAATAAATCCACCATCAGTTGTCTGCTGAATTGAATACGGTTCATCGCTCCCACTTCCTCCAAAGGTTTTATCCCAGACTAAATTTCCATTCGAATCAAGTTTAAAAACCCAAGCATCATTTCCTCCTGCACCTTTTGAAGCAGTATCGCCTACAACAATATATCCTCCATCATCTGTCTGCCAAATTGACTTTCCCCGATCCTCTTCACTTCCACCAAAAGTCTTTTCCCACAATAGATTTCCTGTGGAATCAAGTTTTAAAACCCAGATATCAAATATTCCTACACCTTTTGACGTAGTTCCGCCAGTTAGGATATATCCTTCATCTTTTGTTTGTTGAATTGATTTTATCCAATCATTACCACTCCCACCAAAAGTCTTCTCCCAAGCATCACACACATTCACCACCACTATCTTAACCGCAACACTATCCTCCTCTCCCCCATCCCCTACCTTAACCGTAACCTCATACTCTCCAGCTTGTTCATACGTCGGCGTCCAAGTGAAAATATTCCCTTCCAACTTCGCCCCTGCAGGCGCATTCTGAACAGAATAACTCAACATATCTTCATCAGCATCAGCCGCTTCAATCTCAAGCGTTAATTCTTCTCCTTGGCTGATGGTTATGTCGTCTATGGGACTTAAAAATGGCTTTTGATTGACATCCACCACTTTAATCTTTACAACACTCCACTCTGAATAAGCAGTTCCATCAAAAGCCCTAACACTTGCTTCAATGCTTTTGCTCGTTTCAGGATGGGTTACAAAGCTGTATTCGGGACTAAAACTCAATTCTCCATTCTCAAAAGTTGCTCCTGTCGGTAAATCTTTGCCCTCAAAAATTAATTTATCCCCATCACTATCCGTACCCGAAACGGTAACTTTTAGCGTTTCTCCTTCTTTAACTTCTTTATCACCAATCGGATTTAAAACCGGAGCACTATTCAAAGAAACACAAGCTCCATCCAAACAACTATACTTCCCTCCAATCTCTTTACAACTCTTTTGAGAAAAACCATATTGATTATTCTTACTACATGTCCCTTCTATCAGATATTCTTTGCCTGAGAAAGTAGTACAATAATCAGCTTTACCTTTCAAATCTACGTTGGTAGTCACAATCCCTTTAGTAAGAAAATTTACTCCGTTATCTGAATCTTTGCACCATACCTGTTCAATAGTATAAATACTAGATTTCTCAATACAGTTTAATGAACAAGCTCGATAAGCGGTATATTGTTTGTCTTTCAGAAGTGTTAAGCAACCATCGGTGTCCAGACAGCTCCAATAAAACTGCTTTTGGTATGAAGCTAATTGAGAATATGTCTTCCCGGCTATCGCTCCCGAGCTTACCACTACAAGAAAGATTATCAATGTAATTATTAATGTGTTTTTTCCCATTTTAAGACCCCTCCGAATTTTATTCAGCAACATCCAGCACCCTTCGAATAGTAGAAAAATAGCTAGAGATATAAAGCTTTCTGGAACGATTTGAGGGAGTGCACTTCATACACTTAATCAACTAGCGAACTCTCCTGTTTCTTTCATCTCAATATAATTGCATTTCCCCTTCCTTTCTTAATCTTCTCAATCCTGCCTTTATGCTCTAATTCTGTTAGAATCAAGCTAATCTTCGATTCAGATAAATGCATCATCTCTTTACGCAGCTCTTTCTGATAAATCCTGCCCCCATATCTTTTGATGATAGCAATGGTTTCATCCAAATAGCCAGGCTCGGCAGCTAATTCTTCTTTCAACTCTTTTACTGTTTTAGTTTCTTTAATCTCAGGAATATGTTCTTCTTCATCTTTCTTTGTTGAATGAATTGGTTTCTTCCCTCCTTTTTTGAACCACCATAATATAATTCCAATAATTACTAGTAACACACCAATTCCAACCAACCAATACCTCCAACTATTATCTGCTGTATCCAAAACCACTTCAGTATCTAATTCTTGTTCAGTATCGCTCCATAAATCTTCTTCGTCTCCCAAACCGCCAATTAAGAATAAATCTAACACATATTCTCCTTCTTTAACTATCTCCACTTCTTCGCTGGTTTCTTCATCTACTTTTTGGGCAGTTAAAGTATATTTCCCAGGAGAAACTTCAAATTGATAATTTCCATCTTTGGATAAGTATTTTTGTTCGGGTTGAGTATTAATAGTAACAAAAGTATCCGTTTCCAGCTCTAATTTGGTGTTGTAAATACTGCCTTTAAGCGTAGCCGAAAGAGCCATTGGGGCAAGGATAATTACAATTAGTATAATCATTATTCCTAAACTTAGTTTAGCCATCTTAACCATCTTAACTGAAGTAATCATATTACAGTATAAAAACGTATCGTTAGTATAAAAACACCAAAAGTATGCCCAAATACATTAAAAACACATATTTTGTAACTTAGCTCTAAGAACTAACCAAATCAAGCTTCCTAAAGCTTAACATGTCTAAATCTGCCTCTGTTTAAAGCAAATCCAAAAGTATCTTTAAAAAGAAGTGTGTTTGTTATACCTCCAGCACGCACAAGTTAAGTGTAAGAAGGTGCAAGAAGTTAAGCGTGGAAATGCTTAATGAAGTGGTATGAGGATGGTAAACATGAAAATCAACAAAAACAAAAAACCTAACCGTAAAAAACCAAGTAACCACAAACTTAAACCAATGGAACCAAAAATATTTACTGAAACTGAAAAAGGAAATTTAGGCCGAATCCGTATTTATCATACTGGGGAGTTCACCCATACTGATATCGCTAACCAAGTAGTTCATTGCTTAAACGAAAAAGGCTACGGAGTATATATCAAGTCTGATTCGTTTGATTCAGGAGCGCATGTAGGAAATGGTACGATGAGTCCTTCCGTGAATGTTTGTCCTATAGATAATCCCGGTATGGGCTTTGGCCCTCATGGATATATGTATGGTACTACAGTTATTAATTCCGGTTTTGCCGAAGTATCTCATCCGGGCATCCGTCAATCTTTAATCAATCATTTTCAAAGCTTAGAAACGTGTGCAAGTGCTTAATTACAATCAAAGTTTAATTTAAAAAACAAATAAACCAAAAATATATGGAGGAAAAAAAATGAAAACACTAACAAAATTAGCTGCTTTGGCAGTGCTGGTAGTATTTATACTAAGTATTATTCCAGCTGCCTTAGCCGAACCGTTCCAAGCAGGTGCAGGACCGGCAGTACCAGTAAAAGATGTTGTACCTGTAAAGGATGTGGTAAAAGACCAAGTAAAAGATAAAGTAGTCTTAGATGACAAGAAAGAACAGGACAGCGATATTCTAACCCCTGGACCGGGAATGAAAGAACAAGCGCCTTACGACAAATCAACGCAAGTAGATGGGGATGATAAAGTATCTGATGTAAATAAACAAGATAAACCTAAAGATAAAGCAATCTCTAAGTTCAACACCAAAGAAGAGTTGCAGAAGTACAAAGAACATGTTAAGTTAGCAAAAGAAAAATATGAAGAATTAAAAGACAGAAGGGAAAGAGCCAAAGAAGTATATGACCAACAGAAAGACGAGCTGAAAGACAGACGGGCAAGAATGCAGGAAATCTGCAAAGAAACACCTGAAGAGTGCGCTTCTAAAACATCAGAATTTAAAGTAGGAGCACAACAGCATTTGGAGAAAACTTTAGAATTAGTTGCTGCATCTGTGGAAAAAATCACTAATCGAGTTGAAGATTCCAAAGTGTTAACTGAAGAAGAGAAGAAATCCGCTTTGGAACAAATAGCTGCACTTGAAGCCAAGCTGGCTGAAGAACAGAAGAAGCTCGAAGCATTAAGCGCCGATACCAGCCGAGAAGAATGGAACGCTGCTATCAGAGAATTCAAGTTGATGTGGACTGAAGTAAAACAGAGTGAGCAGAGAATTGTGTCCATGTTGATTAGCTCCAAAATGGGAAATCTGGTAGAAAAGCATGATGAAATCTACAATTCCATGTTGATGCGCATAGACGTCCTGAAAAACAAAGGGATAGATACTGCTTCGTTAGAAGATATTGCTGCTGACTTCAGAGAACAGTTAAGTGACTTATCTGCGGAACAGAAAGCTGCTCGAGAAGCATGGTCTCAAGCAACTGATAGAGAAGCTCTTAAACAGGCTAAAGACGCTCAGTTGAAAGTGCGCGATGGCATGAAAGAGACTAAAGAGACGCTGCATAAGTTTGTAGAAGAGTACAAAACTCTGAACAAACCAGCTGAAGCAACCCCAGAAGCGCCAGCAGAGAACACTTCAGAATAAAATCGTATGTGCATAGCACCAAACGGGCAAGTGAGCTCGTCTTATTGTTCGTGCTGAGATGAGCATTCCATTGCGACTCGCACACAATGCTCGATTACAGTGATGTAGCGATTCGAGCAAGCGAACGAGCTATGCACATATATAAAACCGAAAGCTTTTTATTCTTTTTTTGTTTTTCTTATTTAATTCAACTAAAAGAGGTAATAAACTATGAATAAAAAATATATAACCATAATATCAATAATGATGATTCTAGCGTTGGCTTTGCTAGTGGTGAGCTGTAAATCTGCTCCAAACGTAGACACAGATACATCTGGAACTGCCGCTAGTTCAGAAGAAGCGCAAGTTTCTGAAAGCTTGGGAGAAGTAGATGATTTAGAACAGTTAGACAAAGAATTAAATGAAATCGATGATGCAGGGATAGATGATTTGCAAATAGAATAAGAATTTAATTTCTATTATTTTTTACTCATCTTCTCAATCTCTTTACTTGTCGTCGCTTGCTCCGCTTTCTTATCTTCTCGAAATCGTATGAACCGCGGAAATCTTAATGCCAATCCTGAAGCGCAAGTATGAATCGGGCTGTTAGTCAGCTCTGCTCCCATCACTTCAACTACAATTTTCGGCTCAAACCACACTTCCGGCTCCATCTCTTTCTTCACGTTAACCCGCGCCGGTCTCTTTTCTACTTTATACTTAGCTAACTTTTTCGGTAGTTCTTCTAGCAGTTCATCCGTCAATCCTGTACCTAATTTACATAACGTTTCAAATCGATCTTCTTTCTCGTTGTAAGCAGCGCACAATAATGCTCCATAAGTTCCGGAACGTTTGCCTTTGCCATGATAAGCACCAATAACTACCAAATCAAACGTATCTACCATCTCAGTAACATATTCTTTCTTCCATTTTATCCAATTCCATCCTCGGGAACCAGCTTGATATTCAGAATCTTCGGCTCGCGATTTTACAATTACTCCTTCATATCCATCTTTGAGCATCTTTTGAAAGAATTCTTCCAATTCATCGATATTTTCTGTATTTATTTTTTCCGTAGGAACGATAAACTCATTTTTTTTCAGAAGCTTCTCTAATTGTTCCGAGCGTTTGTAATACGGTTGATGTAACACTGATTTTCCATCAAGATACAATAAGTCAAATACTTTCAACTGCACCGGAACTTTCTTTACATATTCTTCTATCTCAGTTTTTCTCTTACGTTGCATTAACGTCTGAAATGGAAGCGGATGCCCGTTCTTATCCACGGCAATAACCTCTCCTTCAATTACAAATTCATCAGCACAGAGATATTTGCCCAGCCATTCCACTAAATCGGGAAATTGCGCCGTTATATTTTCTAATCTTCGCGAGAAGAGAGTGAGCTTTCCTTTCTTATTTTTGTGCGCTTGTACTCTTTCACCGTCATACTTCGCTTCTACCGTAAATTCTCCCGGAATTTTATCGCTAATTTCATGTAGTTCATCTACTCTTTGCGCCAGCATAACTTTTATGGGTGTGCCGACATGAATATCAATCTTCTCAATGGCTTTAATTCCATGTTTAGCTAAAGTTTCAGCTATAATCCCCACGTCTGGACAGATGTTGTACGCTTTTTCCAGAATTTCTTTACTTTCTTTATTTCCGGTAAAGGCAATGGATAACGCATCTAATACAGTCATATCTCCTACACCCATACGCAATGTGCCTAACGCAATTCTGGTAATATATTTAGCTCCTTCCGGTGAAGATTTCTGTAGCATCGCAGCGAGAAGGTTTTGTTTAGAATCTTGTGAACCTGTTCCAATAGAACCAGCCATCTTATGCAGAGTTTCAAACAATTCTTTAACCGTTAATTTTCCTAAAGGAACTAACGTCTGCGGTTTCTTTTGCAATACTTTTTCTGCCACTAACCCCGCATCGCCTAATTCCTGCATCAGTTTGTTAACTTTGGATTGGTCTACTGCTCCGGCAATGGCTATTGCTTTCAGCACTGATTTATCGGCCATTCCCATAACTGCATCATCATAATCAGAAGCGAGCTGTCCTAAAGTGAGATAAGATATAACGGCGATATCTTCCGCAGGAACGGTTTTAAAGAATTCAGACAGAATTTCTCTCATCTTATTTCCTGAAGAGGTTTTCTCCAGTTCGGCGTACAGTTCAGCTAGTTGTTGGAAGTGCATTTTTCTTTGTTAATAGTTAGTTTCATCTAATCTCTTTAAATTCATCACTACACTTTTCTGCTTCTGCCACTTATTTTGCATATAGTAGAAATCCATGACTTTCGGACATTTTTGGATTTCTACTAATAGTAAATATCCAATTATATGTTCGATTTCTATGGATATTTACTATAATATCCTCCTGTTTTCTTGCTGCCACGCCGCTCTACAAAGCCCGAATCCTCTAATTTGTAAATCTGCTTGATAATCGTTCGGTATGGTTTTTCAAGCTCTGTCGAAATATCTTTAGCAATAATTCCCGGCTTTTGCGCTATCAAATTATAAACCGCTTTTAATTGACCACTTAATTGACCTTTTAATTGACCATTTACTCCGCCGAAATTATCGGGTCTGAAGAATATCACTTTAAATCCTGTAGACGTTTTTTCAAAATCCACCTTAGCTCCGGATTGCTTGCAAGCTTCATGAATTCTCTTTATTCCAGAACCCCATTTTTCAATATCTTTGCTTAAATAGAGAATATTGGCAATCAAAGGATTTCTTAGAATAGATTCACTTTTTCCTTTAATGTAATCCTCTGGACTTTTCCCTTCTGGAAATTGTCCGGCATTAAATATTTCAATTCTATCTTTGTAAAAAGCAATCTCGTTTCCTTTTAGCACAGAATAATCCTTATGGCACAAAGAATTAACGATTGCTTCTTCTATCGCCCTTAATGGAACTTCGGGGATTTCTTCTCTTCCTGTGCTGGTTAAATTAGCTCTCCAATTCATGTGCTCTTTGATATAAGCTTCTGCTTGTTCTTTTAAAGAGAAAATATTTCCTCGGAACTGGCGTATATCCAAAAAAGTAAGCTTGTCCTTTCCAGCAAAAATTGCTGCTTGTATTTCAACAGTATTATCATCGCAGAACAACACGTCTGCCGCTCGCAGCATTTTTTCATCTTTTATCAAATAAAGTTTTGTGAGGACATCTTTTACAGTTGTAAACTCAAAATTTATCCTATTTACTTCATTCGCTTTCTGAATAAACTTCTTTAACGCTTCTCTATTTATATCTTCAACTTTCTTATTTGAAATCTGGCTTTCCCAAGCATGTTCGGGAAAGGTTAGAATCAGTTTCCTAAGCTCTGGCGCAGAAAGCTGCTTATCTTCATCTGCAACTCGTATATATGCTCTGCCAAATGCAAAATAAGGTAAATTATCTCCAGAAAAATTAACTCTGATGCATTTTCTGCTTTCGATTGTTTCAATTTTAATTTCAGGATACAATTTAGGCTCGATATTGTCTGAAATAGCTTTAGAAATGTCTCTTAATGTTTTCTCTGAAACATCTTGTCCAATCACCGAACCATCATTCTTTATGCCAAAATATAATTCGCCTTTTCTGTGCTTATTAAGGATGGCAACAATTGAGATTATTGCTTCTTTTAGTTCGGAAGTCGACTTTTTAAGTTCCGTATACTCATTTTCTCTTAGCATACTCAAATCTTTCACCCCAAACTATTCTTTCTCTTTGTTAGTTGTTAGTTTCATCTTAAACTCTCCTAAATGAGTTAATTCTCTACCGCTTTATCTTTATTCAACATTAATTAACATTTAAAATTCTACTTAATGTTCTTGCCAGCATTGTACTTTTCAACCTCTTTGGTTTCTCCATCAGCACATTAAATCCCAGTTCATTATATCTAGGAACAAGATGCCAATGCACATGCTTCGCTTCATCCATGTAAATCAGATAAACTTTCTTGACTTTCAGCACTTTTAACATCGCATTTCTGACTATATCAATTACATCCATTAGATACTCGTACTCTTCTCGGTTCAGCAAATGTAAATCAGTTACTTTCTTTTTCCATACCACTACAACGTGCCCTTCGGCGATTGGAAAGTTGGCTAGTGTAGCATAGAGAAATCTATCCTGGTAAAACACCGCTCCTCTTTTTGGTTTAGGTAAGTCTGGATGCATTTGTATTGGAATTTTTAGGGTTTATTTAAAGATTTCCAATTATAGAAAATCCCAACTCTTCCTCACTCCCCGCCCTGCTGCAAGTTCCACAACCGTTTATACAACCCTTTGAGCTTCTTCAGCAACTCTGCATGCGTTCCCTGCTCTACAATTCTGCCTTGATCTAATACTACAATCTTATCCGCATTCATTATAGTGGACAAGCGATGCGCAATCATGAGCGTAGTACGGCCTTGCTTCAACATCTCCAGCTCGCTCTGAATTTCTTTTTCTGTTTCTGAATCGAGAGCAGAAGTAGCTTCGTCTAATACTAATATTTTCTTATCGGCTAATAATGCCCGGGCAATAGACACTCTCTGTTTTTCTCCACCGGACAACTTAACTCCTCTTTCACCAATCTGGGTCTGCTCTTTCTGTGGCAATCTCTCAACTAATTTATCCAAATGAGCCATCCTAATCGCTTCCATCACTTCTTTTCTGCTGGCATGAGGATTAGCATACGCCACATTAAAATAGATGGAATTATTGAACAATATCGGTTCTTGAGGAACTACGCTCATGCTTTCCCGCAGTGATCTCTGCGTAACTTCATTAACATCATGTCCATCAATGTAAATACTTCCGGAACTAACTTCAAACAAACGGTACAGCAGCTTAACTACGGTAGTCTTTCCGCTTCCGGAAGGGCCGACCAACGCTACTTTAGTATTCGGCTTAACATCTAAACTAAACTCGTGCAATAACGATTCTTCGCTATGCTTTGGTTTCTTCCATTCTTTGGGATACGCGAATGACACTTGGTCAAAAATAATTCCTCCTTTGGTGACTTTTAATTCAGCAGCTTTCTCAGCATCTTTAACTTCATTACTCTCTTTATATAAATTGAATAAATCGCTTACATCAACGCTGCTTCTAACCAAATTTCGATAGCCATGCATTAAATTATATAACATGGGAACCATACTTAAAGTTGCAGTATACATCAGCGTAACCGTTCCTAAACCTAACCGGCCTTCTTTAAACCCGCTAAAGCTGAAGTAAATTATCGCTCCCATCCCAATTCCAATGATGATTATCTCAGTTACACTGGCCCAAGAGAAAATATTCCAATATCTCTGACGGGAATTTTTCAAGTTGGATGATAATCGAGCAAAATAGTTAAACGTTAATCTTTCTTTAGCAAAGTACTTCACTGTTTCAATATTCAAAAATACATCACTCAAATTGTGCTTTAAATTATCATCATTATTATTCACTTCTTCCTGCGGCTCTTTCTGTAAATGGGTAACAATAGCTCCTGCTAACACAAAAGCAGCGCACATTAATAACAAAGCCATCGAAGTAGCAAAATCAAAATAAATTATTACTCCTACTGAGATTATCAGCTGCATTAACACCGGAATAAAATTAAACAAAACTGAATCTGCAAATGGTTCAACTTGATGCACTCCACGAGTAAACTGCGAGATTAACGAGCCGGTGCGCTTATTTACATGAAAGCGATAAGATAGATTAATTACATGCCAAAATGACTTCTGTTCAATATCACTCATAACATGAGCTTCGAGATAATTTATTTTTCTTAATCTAAAGAACCAAAATACGGCATCAACTAACTTAATCGCAAATAGCGCCATAACCGTAGCCATGATAACCCACATAAATGAATCTCCAGATATTCCTCCTTCGGAGAATAACATGGCTTTATCTACAATATACTTAAACAGTAATTTGTCTGCAAAATGAACCGTTTCTCCAATGATAATAATTCCAATTAGTGTATACAACGCAACTTTGTACTTTCTAACAAAACCCCACAGTACTTTCAGCGTGTACTTCATATCCAATTTATATTTCGTTTTATTTCTGGGTTGGGGCGACATTATTGGGTTAAAACGCAACAAAGTTTATAAAAGTTGTTTGTATAATCTACAACTAATGAAAGAATCAGAAACACTCGAATTGAAGAAGTCAACCTCTGAATTAAAAGAAGCACTCCAATCCATTTCCGCTATCCTTAACAAGCATCAGAAAGGAGAATTGCATTTTGGAATATCCCCTCAAGGAAAAGTTATCGGACAGCAGATAACGGATAAAACACTAAGAGATGTCTCTCAAACCATTGTTAGCAATATTGAACCAAAAATTTATCCTGAAGTTCAAGCAGAAGAGGTTGAGGGAAAAAGTTGTGTTAAAATATCATTTGAAGGGCATGAGCAGCCATACTTCGCCTATGGCAAAGCGTACATGAGGGTGGCAGATGAAGATAAGCAGCTTTCTGCTAAAGAAATTGAGAACATTATCTTGAAGAAGAACAAAGATAAACTAAGGTGGGATAATCTTTATTATCCCGAAGCAACTTTAGAAGACCTCGATTATGAAACTATAGCTAAGTTTGTTGAACTTGCTGAAAAAACTAAAAGAATCAAGCTTGGCGGAGAAAGTACAGAACTTGTTCTAAAAAAACTTGGATTACTTCATGACCACAAACTTACTAACGCCGCCATAATTCTGTTTGGTAAGAATCCAGAACAATTCTTTGACAACACTACTCTTCGTTGTGGTCGCTTCAAGAACATAACTAAAGAAGAGTTCATAGATATGAAAGACTTTAATGGTAATCTTTTTGTTCAGTTGGAGAAAGCCATGCTTTTCTTTCAAGATCATCTTCATATAACCGCAAAAATTAAAGGGTTACTACGAGAAGAGCGGTGGGAAATTCCGTTGGAAGCATTGAGAGAGGCAGTAATAAATGCATTGATTCATCGTAATTACTATGATTTCGGGTTTGTTTACATAAAAGTGTATGATTCAGAAATTGTAATCGCTAACCCAGGGAGCCTTCCAGATAAACTTAAAGTAGAAGACCTTTATCATGAGCATGAATCCATTCTCACTAATCCGCTTCTAGCAAAAACATTGTACTTGTCAGGCTTTATTGATGCGTGGGGACGAGGCATATTGAATGTAATTAACCTCCTCAAAGCAGATGGGCTGGAGATACCCAAATTTGAACAAAGCGGAGGCAACTTTAGAATTGTTTTTAACCGGGAAACCCTCCAAGACCGTTCGGAGAAAAGTTCGGAGAAAAGTTCGGAGAAAAGTTCGGAGAAAAGTTCGGAGAAAATCATTACATTGATAAAGGCTAATCCTCATCTCAGCGCAGAAGATCTTTCAGAAAAGCTAGGAATTAGTTCCAGAGCTGTAGAAAAAAATCTGGCTAAATTAAAGCTAGAAAGTAAGATAAAACGTGTCGGTCCAGACAAAGGCGGATATTGGAAAGTAAATTTGGAGAAAAGCGGAGCATGATAACCTCCCAACAGATGCGAGAATTGGAAGAATATGCTTTATCTAAAGATATTTCTATCGCTGAACTGATGGAAAATGCGGGAAGAGGAGTATTTCGCGCCATCAGAGAGAAATATGAGCTAACTGACCAGCGCGTAGTAATATTCTGCGGAACCGGCAATAATGGCGGAGATGGTCTAGTCGTAGCAAGATATTTCCACGAGAAACATTTTCCAGTAGTGGTGTTGTTATTTGGTCCAAAAGAAAGCCTAAGCGACGAATCTAGAGATAATTATGAAAAGCTCAAGAAGCAGGTGAATGTTCTGTTCATCTTAACTCCAGAAGAATTAAGTAAATTTCGTTTTCAACCTCATCATAAATTACTATTGATTGATGCGATGTTAGGAATTGGTGCTAAAGGAATGGTACGTGAGCCGATAGCTTCTGTCATTGAATTATTCAATTCTATTTCTGGGATAAAAGTAGCAGTAGATTTGCCTTCTGGCTTGAATGCGGATACCGGAGAAGTTTTAGGCAAGATGTGTGAATGTGATTTTATTGTAACGTTTCATGATATCAAAGTGGGATTGGAGAAGTTTCGGGAGAAGGTTAAAGTAGTGGATATTGGAATACCGAAGAGATGATTAGTTTTATTCATTTACAAGTGGATCATATGATGCAGGGGAAAATCCCTATTTTTTACCGTAATACTTCAGTAATCTGAAGCGTGATGAGCATCATAAAGTCGAAATCCGTTCGATTATTACATAGAGAGCGACAGAGTAAAGTCGACTGCGGTC
>JAGVMW010000208.1 GCA_020053615.1 archaeon
GGATAATAGAAATTTGTTCGGAAGAGGATAGTTTAGTTGCCGACTTCTTTTGTGGTTCTGGTAGTACTGTCATAGCTGCTGAATCACTAAAAAGAAAATGGATAACTACCGATTTATCAAAAGCATCAATTCAATTAAGTAGAAGTAGATTAGTAGAAGAAAACTCTAAACCATTCCTCATCCAAAATCTAGGCAATTACCAACGCCAACTCATATACAGCAAAGAAATAAAACTGAAAGAAATGTATAATATTGTTCTCAAACTCTACGGAGCTACACCCAGAACCGATTGGCATGGCTTCGGCATTTCTAAAGAAGACAATAAAACGTTAGTTTTTGTCTGTGAGCCAGATCGTCCCATGACAGGAAAGAAAGCCGTAGAATTAGCTAAATCTGCCAAAACTGCTGATGGCAAAGGCTACAAGAGATTAATTATTCTTGCTTGGGACTTTGAATATGATTTTGATGATACATTCCAAAGATTAACCAAGAACTCTAAAAGAGATTTAGCGGATGTTGAATTTAAAATCATCCCCTCGGATGTTTACAAGTATCTGCGAAGCACTAAAGTTGGCGATCAAGATTTAGCTAACAAAATTACATTTTATGAAAAACCATATTTAAGATTAAGCGAACCTCAAGTCTCCAAACGAGATAAAGAAGAAGCACAAGTAAAAATTAAGATAGAACAATATGTTCTGAGAGATATTCCCGTTAAAGATGAAAGTAAACGCCCGGAAATTGAAAAGATGCTTCATAAGAACTTCGCCAACCTCATCGACTATTGGACAGTTGATTGGGATTATGATGGTGAAGTCTTTCGCAGTAAATGGCAAGCCATTAGAGATAGAAAATCATCTGATTCTGTATCCACAACAGCTGATACTACTCTAAAACGAGGTAAGAAATATACTATTGCCGTAAGAGTAGTCGATGTTTTCGGGAATGACGCTTCTTTAACCAAAGAAATAGACCTCAGATGAAAACGACAAAAACAGAATTATTTGGAAAACATCCTCTGGCTAAAGCCATCGAGCCAGTAGTGGAAGAATGGGCTAAAAATAATTATCCTGTCGTAAACGGAAAAGAAATAACCTATTACACTAGAGAATTATTCAACTGGTGGTTTTCTGATCAAGTACATGAAAATGAACAGTTTCATATTTGCCAAAGAAGAGCATTAGAAACCATCATCTACTGCTACGAGATTCTAAACTTACCATTGGTAGAAACATTATTTGAAGTTTTCTCTTCCAAGCTTTTAGAAAAAGAAACACTCAAAGCAGGTATAGAAAAAATAAAACACCCACGTTTTGGGATTAAGATGGCGACCGGAACAGGTAAAACGTGGGTAATTACAGCTATTATTGTCTGGCAATATTGGAATAAAGTTAAACTTAATGACCAACACTTTTCCAGCCATTTTTTGCTCTGCGCTCCGGGAAGTATTGTGTATGAACGATTACTAGATTCTTTCTTAGGCAAAAAGCAGCCAGACGGCAAAAGACTACCATTTACCGCAGACATCAAGAAAAGTGTTTTTATGCCTGATAATTGGCGCGATGAATTCAATTTAAGAATATTCTCCAAAGAAGATCTACAAGAAAGTTCTCCCGTAACGGAAAGCCCATTTATCCTCATTACTAACTGGCATCAATTAATGGATACGACCAAGCAGAGAGAAGATACACTCGCTGAAGATATTGGTATTGAAACTAAATCTGATTCAACTTCTTTAAGAGTTGAACGTTTTATGAATTTCTTAACTTACAATTCAGATTTAATTGTTATTAACGATGAAGCTCATCACGTCCATAATGCTACTGATACAGAACAGAAACGCTGGCAGGAATCTATTGAAGAACTGCAAAAAGAAATTCACAAAAATAAAAATGCGGTTTTTGCTCAGTTTGACTTTACAGCTACGCCATTTGTGATTAAAGGCAAGAAAAAAGAATATTTCCCTCATGTAATCTATGATTATGGTTTAGTAGAAGCTATGCGTGCCATGTTAGTAAAGCAGATTTTCATTGAAAAGAGCAATCTTTTATCAGAAAAAATTGAAAAGCTTCCTGCTTCGGAAATTGCACTGACTAGTCATCGTGATGAAGCTGGAAAACCAATTGAATTATCAGAAACACAGAAACATATGGTTGATGTTGGTTTAGCTAAATTAGGAAGACTACAAGAGGAATTCATCCGCCTAAAAATAAACAAAAAACCATTAATGTTCGTTGTAGCAGATCAAAATGCGGAGGCTGATTTAATCTCAGAATATATTAAACAAAAAAATGATAATAACGGCTTTTCTTATGGCAATGAGGATAATGGTGAACAAGTAGTTACCATCCATGAAGATAGAAGAAATCATCTCTCTGATGATGACTATGTTAAATTAAGAACTAAAGTTTTTACCAGCGATGATGTCAATAATCCCACTAAAGTAATCGTTTCAGTTTTAATGCTGAGAGAAGGCTTTGATGTAAGAAATGTCTGTGTTTTAGTCGTTTTAAGACGTTCTGATTCAGATTTATTAACCGAGCAGGTTATCGGTAGAGGAATTCGTTTAATGTTTCCTGAAGCAGAATATCGCCAAGACAAATCCGAAAACTTCCAAAGATTAGCAAATAGACAAGAACTAATTAATTCTTACGATTTATTGTTTGTTGTAGAACATCCAAAATATAACGAAATCTACAAACAATTAACTGAAGCTGGGGCAATTATCGCCAGTGGTAGTTCTATTGAGATTAGTTTAGATGCCAAAAGTGTTTTGATTTCCATAGATGAGAAGAGAATAGCTACATTAGATTTAGCTTGGCCAATAAATTTCTCGTATCGTACGGAAGAAGAAATAAATTTTCAATACTTTAATATCTCCGAACTACCAACTTATAACTTACCATTAGAAAAAATAGAGCCAACTAAGATAATTATTACTGATTATCATCCAGATACCAAGTTTAAGCAAGATTGGGAATTACAAGAAGCCAATTTCTCCTATAACACATTTTTGAGAAATGTAATTAAGAGCATTATTGGAACAAATAAAGGAACGGCTTGGCTCTCCCGTTATTTTGCAGAATTAGCTGGTGTTGTGGATCAATACGTTTCTGAATTCTTGTTTAATGTTCAAGTCGATTTTGAGGAAGAGAATAATGTTCTGCATTTACGTAATCAGGAACTGTTTGATTTTGTAGTTAAAGAAGTAAGAACACAAATAATGAAGTTTATTCAAAATCTAAAATCCAATGATACCGTGGAAGCGCAATGGACAACTTTATCACGTTTTAAAGATATGAAAGTTAGAATGGAACGTGCCATTGAAACAAAGAAATGTCTTTATCCTGTGATTGATTTTCCGTATAAAGGAGGTTTTGAGCGCAAATTCACCGAAGACCAATTAGAAAATGATTCTATGGTTGAAGCGTATGTAAAGTTAAATCAGTATGTTCACGGTTTTTCTATTCCCTACATTAACAGCATGGGGCATTTAGTCCAATACTATCCGGATTTTATTGTAAGAACTAAAGAGTTTATGTTAATTGTAGAAACGAAGTCAGAGAAAGATGCTCGTAATGATATAGACGTAAAGAGAAAAGCTTTAGCTGCTGAACAGAGATGTAGAGAGATGTCAAAGATAAATACTGTTCCTCCTGTAATTCAGCCAAAGCCATGGCGATATATTCTTTTACCTCAGGATTTATACCAAGAGATGGAAGGACATAGTTTACGTACTTTGATTAGTAAGTGTGAAAGTTATTTAGCCGTTTTGAAGATGCGTTCAGAGTAGTCGTCACAATTCTCCCCCCAGTAATCGCTATGAAAAATTTGGGAGAGCGAAGCGAACCGTTTAGCACATGTTAGGCAAAGTTTTCAATTTTGTAATTTTCCGTTTTCGTCACGCTAAACGAAGGCAACAACACACAGATTTTTTGGAACGTTTTCGACGAGAAAATGCTGGTTTTATGATTGCATTTAACGTCGGAATTTTACGAAGTTCGATTTTTCCCTCGATTTCCTCGTGAGGATTTTCCCTCGTGAGCGGAGCGAACAGAGCTGGAAAATCCGATAGAGCTGAAATCAGAGCTGGAAAAATTGAATTTGGGTGAAGCAATTTTGAGGGGGGTTTGCCCTTTAGAGGAGAGGCTCAAAATTGCGGAACCGTAAAATTCCTGTTATACTCGTCGACCTACGAGCAAACGTGAAGAAGTAAACATCGAGTTCTACATCCTGATTTATCGATTATCACATCGACTTATAGAAGCGATACGTTTGCGGAGTGGGGAGACCAAGATTTAACTCCCGCAGGAGATTAAACCGCAGAGTATTTTAATCACCGTAAATCGCATTGGCACCGTAGTTTTCGCTAACATAAGTCAGATTAATCTCTGCCATTGGCAGGCTGAAATTAGGGGGAGTTCTAAAGTAGTTTAGTTTGTGCGTTAGGGGGGAGTTCCGTAGTTTTGCTTGGTTATGTTTATAAATCATGAGTTGTTTCTTTTAGTTATGGAAAAAGAAGTGAAATATCCCACAGCAGAACAAATTATTGAGTATAATGTGTTGGCTCTTACACTGATAAAAGTCAAAAAAGCTGATTGCCCACAAGTTCTCAGCCATGCAAGGATAGAACTGATAATCAAGAATTGTAAAGAGTTGGAAAGCGACTTGTATGACAAAGCAATATGTTTGTTGAAGGGAATAATTCGGTTACATCCGTTTGCAAGTGGAAACAGAAGAACTGCGTTTATTGTGGCAAAAGAATTTTTGAAAGAAAATGGGGGAAAGTTTAATATAGAAGACGACCCTACACAAGCTAGAGTAATGCAAGGAATACGTGAAAACTATTACACTGATGAGGAAATTAAGGAGTGGATTCAACATGGAAAAATCAAGGCATTCAAAAGATTTTAAAGATAGGCAAAGGTACAAAATAGTAGTTGAAGAAGTCAACAAATTTAATGAGTTAGTAAAAGGTCATAGAAAACTCTTAGAAGCGATTGGTAGTCTGTAAACTATTTTTTGGCAACTTCCCACATCACATCAAAATAACTCTTGTACGCTTTGGCTGCTGCTGCATTCTCTATAAGTATTCCCTCTGGTTCATTAGTCCAAATGATAATAGCAATTTTATTACCGTAAATATTTGTCACTGCTGGGCTTTCTGAAACATTAGGTAGGTATCTATATTCGCTTGTTGTGCTATCTAATTCTTCCCTACCACGACGAAGCAATAATTTTGTTTGAATTTTATTTTCTTTCTTTAACCGTTCAAATTGAAGTGCAAATTCTGGCATTCTGCTTGAAAATTGTCCCTCTGAGCCAAAGACATAATTATTCTCTCCACTTCTTGCAATATCTAGAAATATGGACTTTACTCCTTTTATTCCTTTAAATAATCGTACCTGCCCCTCAATTTTCGCCGCTTTATGTCGTGCTTGTAACTCTGGAAGAATACTCTGAATATCTCCTTCCTGCTCTTTGACGTAGTCCAGCAACCGTTTAGGGCCAGTGGCTTGGAACCATTTTACTCTGCCAATGAGAACATAGCTCACTAAGCCTCTTTCTGTTAATGATTTGAGTGAGTTATAACAGTTACTTCTGTCTATTTTAGCTAATTTGGCAATTTTTCCAGCTTTTGTTGAACCATGATCATTTAATGTTAAATAGACTTTAATCTCATTAGGGCTAAATCCAAGTTTTTCCAAGACCACTTCCGGTTGCATAATGGTTTTGTAAGTGGGCTTATTTATAAAATTTTCTATTGTTGTTGGTAATTCTACAACAAATATTATTAAAGTTCTGGCATCTTTAGAGTTAAAAACAGGAGTAAACATGGCAGAAAAACCGAAAACACTAGAGGAACGCTTCCAAGCATGGGAAGAAAAAGGCAAGGAAGGGGAAAAAATAACCTACGGAATGCTTGGTGATGGCTTCCAGAGCATAAGGGGAATACCAGACGACTTTTACAGCGCGGAAGACCCCACAGATAGAGTGGGGTTATGGGACAGATATGGGATGGAGTATCAAAAGGAGCAATATCGACTAGGAGGAAGGTGCTATCGCTGCTGACGCAGAACCGGGCGCGATGGTGATTGCCCCTGCGACTGAAGAGGAAAAAATGACAAACTACGCAATTATGGAAATCCGTTTGGTCGAGGATCTTTGTGGAGATGATGATTATGTCGGTTCTCACTATCAGATTTTGAAGAAAGTACCAGTCCAAACCGACCTATATAAGAATGTACCAGACAAATGGTTAGAGATTTATCATTATACGGAGTGGACTTGGCATACACCAACACTTGAAACAAAAACAAAGATAGCCCATATGTTAATGAAAGACGGATTTCGGGAAGAAGACAGTCTTGCTGTAGGATATAGGAGAGTGTATCATAAATATGATAAATCGTATTGGGAGCTGAGAAGTCCACCACAGTATGAAGAATGTAATTTTGAAAAGGAAATGAGAAAAATAATTGCAGGAGGATAAAAATGCCATATTATGCTAGTGGTTCACACGGACGAGGAAAAGAACTAAGGGGTGAAATGTCAATAGAAGAGTTAAAGGCTGAGATAGGTTGTATTCCTAATATGTGGGATATTTTAGTGAAACAAGAGATTTTTGCGTACCCCAAACACTATCTTTTCACTGGAATGAGCAGAGGACATGACCTTGTTGATGCGAGATTGTTTCCTGATGAAAAAGTAGGCGTGTACATAACCCAAGCACCTGTGGGTATTCAAACGCCACTTTCAGACCCAAACTTAGTAGAAGTTCCCACAAAAGTTGGTGTGGTGAGAAACGGCAATGACTATGGTAAAGAGATGTTTGACAAAACAGCCAAAAAAGACGTTGTGTACGCATCAATTGAAGAGACAGAAATACTGGAACGAAGTGTTAGAATCAAAATAAGAAATGGACAAAGAAATATTGAAGAGATTGTAATACAAACGGAGGATTAAAATGAAAATATTAATAGTAGACGATAGGGATAATTTTAGAAGCGCAGCAGAGCAATATTTTCAGCAGAGAACAGATGTTCAGGTAGCTTATGCTAGAGATTATGATGAAGCAATGGAATCACTTTTAAAAGGGGAGTATGATGGTGCTTTAGTTGATTGTTTTTTCCCCAAGAAAAGAGGCAGTAATGAGATAACATTGGGTATCGAAGCCTGCGATAGATTAGAAGCAAAAGTAAACGAAAGTCTTCAAAATGAAAATAAATGTAATAATATTAATATACAGACAATAAAGCTGTCTTTTGGTAGAAAAAGAGTCCGAAATGTTAAAGAGTATGTTAATTTAATTCGTAAGGGGATGGAATCTTATGATCATAGAATAGCAGAAGAGATGCAACCTCTTGGAATATTGATGGCAGAAGAAATTGAGAAGAAAGGAATTCCATTTCTGCTAGCAACTAACGGGCATCATCATGGTGGAATAAATGACATAATATGTGTATATCAACGGTTGAAAGATTGGCCAGAGATTCAAGACGGTTATGACGGGGAAGGAAAATATCATGAAAAAAACAGTCCTGTTTTTTGGGAAATAGCTTATAAATCATTAGAAAAAATTTTAAAGTTAAGCCAGTTCCAAACAATTTGAAATGTGACCTAAAAATGATAGAGAACAAAAACATAAATCCACAGTACCAAGGAGATGAGATAGTAGCAATTGTGAAGGAAAGGAGTGAGTATATCCCCCGCGGTACTTTTGAATATACGCATAATAGAGAGGTTACGCTTTTTCCAGGGTGTTATAATCCCGCATTAAAAGTTGCTTCAGTAACCATACCAAAGAATAATTTACGGGGTAAGTTAGTAGAGAGGCTTAATTTCTTGCAACTGTTAGAGGGGTATGAAAAAGCCGGAAGGTTATACGCATTGTTTTTTGGTGTTGGTGAAGCTTCAGCAGAACCTATTGCTCAAGCAATAAAGCAATTAAATGCGGGTAAAAACGTAGATTTAGATAGTCTTCTGGGTTAAACTTTTTCATAGTTATAGAAATTGTTTTCCATTAGTTTTTTTAGTCGTCGTCACGGAACTCCCCCCTCGTCAAAGTTATTTTTTCAGAAGTTGAGAACTCCCCCGTTATGTTAGCGAAAATTTGGGAGAACGGAGTGAACCGCTAAATTAACGTTAGGTTTAGTTACGAAGTAATTGGATTTCGTTTTTTCGTCGTTGCTGATTTAGCGAAGGTGCCAATGCGTAAGATTTACGGAAGCGACAGCGTGCCTGAAAAGGTGATTAAAATATTGCGTATAACGTATGGAATTAAGAGAAGTTTTTCCCGCAGGAAAAATTTCCCCGTAGCGAGCCCTCTGAGCCCCTCGTGGAGCGACCGAGACTAATA
>JAGVMW010000096.1 GCA_020053615.1 archaeon
AACTATCGCATCTCAGCCCAGAAAATCACTCTCGATTTTTCTGGGCAGTGGTGATAATGGTGCTATCACTCACTTTTTGGATTGTGCCTTGATGGAGTAAGTTATATAAACTCCCAAAAAATGATCCTTAGCATGAAACCAGCCTTCGATACCCAAAAATATCTTGCTGCCCAAACGGCTAAGATTAAAGAAAGGCTTTCTAAGTTTGACAATAAGCTCTACTTGGAGTTTGGAGGAAAGCTGCTTTATGATGGGCATGCCCAAAGAGTGCTTCCAGGTTATGAGCCGGATGCAAAGGTACAGCTGCTTAAGAAATTAAAACAGCTGGAGATTATTTACTGTATCAGCGCTAAAGATATCCAAAGAGGAAGAATCCGGCACGACTTTGGATTGACTTATGATTTACAAGCGTTAAAAGAGATAGGAGAAATCCGAGCCAAAAGTCTGAAGATATCGGCAGTAGTAATTACCCGTTTTGAAAATGAGCATTTGGCATTAAGATTCAAGAAATTGTTGGAGAATTCAGGCAATAAAGTTTATGTCCATACTGAAATCAAAGGCTATCCGCATGATTTGAAGAAGATTCTGGAAAAAAAAGGCTTTGGAAAACAGCCTTTTGTTCATACTACTGCCCCATTGATTGTAATCACCGGAGCTGGAGGCGGCAGTGGAAAGATGGCGGTGTGTATGTCACAAATATTTCATGAGCAATCGCATAAAGTGAATGCCGGCTATGCTAAGTTTGAAACTTTTCCGATATGGAATCTCCCGCTTAACCATCCGGTGAATGTGGCTTATGAAGCAGCTACCGCAGATTTAGGAGATGTAAATTTAGTCGATCCGTTCCACTTGCGCCAATATGGGACAATAGCTATTAATTACAATCGGGATATTGAAAATTTCCAGATACTAAAGAAAATCATGAAAGCCATCACCAAGAAAGATAATTTTGTTAATCATTATAACTCGCCTACGGACATGGGAGTTAATATGGCTAAAGAAGGCATTGTAAATGATAAGCTAATCCAGAAGAATTCTCGGGAAGAAATTATCCGACGATTTTTGCGCTATCAACAGGAATATTTGCTGGGAGTGGAAAGCAAAGCGACCGTAGATTATATTACTAAAATTATGGCTAAGTCCAAACTTAAGATTGAAGATTATGCTCTGGTTAAAGAAGCGCGGAAAGCTAAACAACGGGCTATACTACTTAAAGAAGGAAATGAGGGAATCTTCTGCGGGGCAGCGATAGAATTAGCTGAGGGAAAAATGGTGCATGGAAATAATTCGGCCATGTTTCATGCAGAGTCTGCTGCGATAATTAAAGCGTTAAAATTAATTTCCGGCATTCCCGAAAAGCAGAAATTGCTTAGCGATAAAGTAGTGCATCAGATGCAGGAATACAAGAAACAATTAGGATATTCTGCTATGAGCTTGAATGCAGAAGAGACAATTACACTGTTAGGGATTATAGCTTTGTTCGAGCCGAGATTACAGAAAGTGGTTAATAATCTTGGAAAGCTGAAGAACCTAAACATGCATATTACCCATATCCCTCAGCAAGGCGATGAAGAAGGGTTGAAGAAGCTTAAATTGAATGTGACTACCGATTCAGAGATGGGATTATTGCCGTATTATACGAAGGTGTAGTTAAACTCAATTCGGGATGCTCTACAACTCAATAAATTGCCCTGTTTTCATATCTCTTTTGCACTTATCCCAACTAAAAATTCTACCATGCATAGCTATTAAAATACCGCTTTCTAAAACATTTACCGCTCCAATGGCCATGCCAATATTAATGGGTGCGTCAGAATTAGAAAATCTTTCCGGCCGCATGGCACCAGTTATAATAATTGTTTTATTCTTTATCTCACTTAACACTTTTGCAGTTTCCAACATCGTATCTGTGCCATGAGTAATTATTATCTTATTGCTCGTTGTCTTTTTGCAAGCCTCTCTGATTTTCTGCCTATCTTTTTGGGTTATATCTAAACTATCTTTTTTCAAAACAGAGATTATTTCATACTTGAAAGCAGGATTTAGCTTTTCCAGAATTCTTTTAACTGCCGGTTCAGCTATTTCAAAAGCATATCCTTTTGTCGTTTTTGGATAATCTTTATCAATTGTCCCGCCGGTTTGGATAAATGCGATTTTCATAATGTTAGTAATATTGACATCTTTATAATTATATCGATTGCGTCCAGAGTGGGTATAGTTTTTGACCGTAACCGTTATATACTTCTATTAATTTAATCTTCGTATGTTCAAAAGAGGTCAGATAACGGTATTTATTATATTAGGAATACTAATCTTTGGCACAATTATCGCTTTCGTTTACTTTCAGTCAGACCAAACGTAGAAGGTGCTAGGAACAGAAGAAGCTTTAATTGAATCTGGCCTTGCCAAAGAAGCCATTAAAAGTTATGTTGAGTCATGCATCAAGAATACCGCTAAAGAAGGAATTCTGGATAATGGTTATTATGGTGGATATTTTGTACTTCCCGAACAATCAACTACGGATTTATTTGACAATGTGCCATATTACAAAGTGTACTCGCAAGATTTCTTTCCCTCAGATGAAGTAATCGCTTCTGAACTGGGAAAATATGTTGATGCTTTGCTTGATTTATGCCTGAATGACTTCCAGCCGTTTATGGAACAGGGGTACAATATTATTGCTGGAAAGCCATCTTCAACCGTTAAATTATCACCAACGAAACTTAGCATAGAAACTACACTTCCGTTAACCGTGACATTAGGAACTACTGTTACTGAAATATCTTCATTTTATGCCGAAGTTTCGACAAAAGACTTCTATAATGATTTAGAAGTAGCTAGAGTTATAGCCAATTCCACCAACGAGATGGTTTGTTTAAGCTGTTTCTCGGACTTGGCAGTAGAAAATGATTTATTTGTAGGAACTTATGCTATTTCGAACGATACTTATCTGTTTGAAATCACTGATAATAATTATGTTATTGATTATAACAACTTTAAGCTAAGATTTGCGGTGAGGTATAATGAAAGCACTGAATAAAGCGATTTGTACCATAACGGTTCTTGCTTTACTACTCAGCACGTTCTCTTTTGCGGATGATACTTTTGATGCTAACAAATTTGATTACAATAATCCTGAAGACTATAACGCTTTAGGTGTAGATGAATGGAAACAGCTGAATCAGAAACTAGTTCCAATAAACCAAATTAGTTTAATTCCTCCAGAGGTGTTAGATTACAGCCAAATTAAAGATGACGAAGCCAAACGTCAGGCACTTACAGTAGAACAAATAAAAGTTAATCTGGAAAAGATTGATAATCTGGCGGGAGTGAATATAGAAAATGCTCGACAGGCGATTAGCGAAAAGCATTCTGTAAGTGTGGTTAGCTTTGGTAAATCGGCAAAAATAGAAAATGGTGTGCTTAAAGCTAATGAGGGAGATTTTGTGTTCTTGGGGAAGAATGGCTGGGAGATAGAAGTTGATGGAGAAACGGGAAGAATTAAAGTTCTTAAGCCAAAAGATATTAGTAAAGCAAGTATTTCTAAACTAGATTATTTTACCCTAACTGAAGAGACAAGTTATACTCCTGTAGATGGTTCTGCAATTAAAGTTAAGCAGTTGAGTTTCAAAGAAGGAATCTCTTATGTTCAAACCGGTGAAGAGGCTACAATTGGTGATTATAAAATTCCTGCTTCTGGTAATCCGGTGGACATTTATTTTGACGCTACAGTTAAGCCTACTGGGAATTATGTAGTAATTACAGATAAAAGCTTAGATATTGGAACGACTAAAGACGGAACGGTTAGAGTAATTCCGCAGCCAGGAAATAAGTTGTTCTGGATGGTGAAAAGGCAGTATGAAAAAGATGCAGATTGGAAGCCGATTAAAGATAAGTTTATTTGGGTGCCGGATGAAAGGGATACATTGGATATAACCGTAAAAAGAGGGGATGGGTTAGTAGCAATATCCAGAGAGAGCGAAGGAAAGACGCCATTGATGAGACATCATGATGGTGGTGGAGCAACCAGAATAGAAACGGGAAGAGATATGACTGTTCTACTTAAGAAAGGTAAATTAAATGCACAATCCCCTAGTAATCTCATAAGTGAAAATGAAGCTGTAGATGAACGAAATAGTGTTGCTTTTGAATTATACGCTACTGCAACTTATAAAAGTACCCCTCTGATTAGTAGAGATGAAATCATCCGCACCAGTACTTCAAATAGATATGTTCATGAGATGTACGATGGGGAGCTTCTTGGTGGTAACAACATGGGATTAGAAGTTTCGTCCCTAATAGAACCAAATATGATGAAAACCAAAAGTGATTTAGAGGCAAAGTATCCTCATTTCGAATTTAATATAAAAGACTCTTTCCAAGAATCTTCCAAATATTTTGAGATAACCTCAAATATGGCACAGGTGGTGGATGAATGGTTGCGTAATAATGAGGGTGTTGAAAAGTACACTAAAAAGTTTTACTTTAATCGCTATGAAAGTATGGTTGGTCTTTCCAAATTCCCTTTAAGTGATTCTGATGGTGGAATAACACTGGGAGAACAACAATTTAATCCAGAATTTATGCAGAAAAATCCCATTAGAGATGTCCAAAACTTGCATCAAATTGTGGACCACGAGTTTGTTCATATTCAGGAAAAATATTTGTATAATAAAGAATCAGACCTGTTAGATGCAAAGATTGCACAATTTAAAGAGAGCAAAGAATTCAAACTGCAATTAGATTATTGGCTCGGAAGTATGGAAGAAACTCAAAGTAACAAAGAAGCAGTTGCGGAGCGATTAGTAATAAACCAATTTAAAGAAGAACAACGTTACATTTCCATTAAAAGAAAGATAATCACAGAAGTAAGTGATGACATAGTGAAAACACTCAATAACCTCAACTACCCAAGTGTGAAATCAGCTAATAATTTAGTAGATTCGTACTTAAGACCCACCGGTCTTCCATTTACCGTGTCTAATATTTTAGGTGCAACTGACCAGATGGTTCAATCTGAAGACTTTTCTAATGTAGAGATAAACGAATTGATGGAATTAAATATGATTGTCAAAGTGATACTACATGAGAAAGAAGGGATAGATTCTTATTCTTTTAAACCAAACATGGCTGTATACACTACTTCTACTCCTGGGCTTAAATTCGAGGTTGATTTTCCTGAACTGCTTAGTACTTACAGCGAACACACCCCTAACAGGGCTGCAAAAAATAAACCATTGGCCCAATTTGAATACGATAGAATTATGAGTCTCGATCCACCCGAAAAGATGAGAAAAAAAGCTGAAAACAGATATTATAATATTATGGGCGGCAAAGAAGGAGCATATTGTAAAGAGAATGGATGTGGACCATGTAAGATATATACACTGGCCTGCAAGCCATAAAGTATAGATAATTGTGTAGATTATGTTTTCGTTTTATTCACTTTCAGCAAATTCTTAAATCCTGGCGTCCATTCATCGGTTATAGTAGAAATCCATGGCTTTCGAACATTTTTGGATTTCTACTAATAGTAAATCTCCATTTAAATGTTCGATTTCTAGGGATATTTACTATATCATCAATACTGAATCAACCGTTCTGATGACATAAGGAAATTCTTTTTTTAAATTTTCAATAATTTCATAATATTCCTGATAACTACTTACCACCATCTCCTTCTTCTTGAGCTTAACTCCTACCCTAAATCATCTCTGCCTACCATTCTTTAGCATTAAGCCGTTTTTTTCCGTAAATAGCGGAAATCTAATGCCAAATGAATTAGAACATTAATCAACAACTTCACAAATAGCATCATTTTTCCGCAAAAAACGGAATTTTAATGCTAAATAGAAAGATTTATTAATGAGCAGGCTTTAACTGTTAGATATGGCCACTAAATATGATGTTTTCATGGAGTTATATGCTCAAAGTGGTCCACAAAAGATTATCGTTCTGGTCAAAAGCCTAAAGCAGAAGAAATCAGGATATGACCAGATTAGGAAGATTTTAGAAACACTGGTGGAGATGAAGCTGGTTAATAAAAATAAATATGGTTATGAGAAAGTCATGAATCCTAAAAATCAGCATCTGTTTGAGATGATGAAATATTGCCTGCAAAACGGGGTGAATTATAATGACTTATTTAATAAAAAAGTAGCTCAGTATTTGAGCAAAGCTTTTCTCAAAAGGTCTTTTACTGCCAATGATCTCTCTTTTCATCCCCGAACTTTTAGTGAGATTTCATCGCTCTTAGAGAAAAATGGCTTTTTAATTATCCTTTCCAGAAAACCATTCAAAGCCATGGTGCCCTATAATTCTTTCTTAGGAGATTTAATGGTTTATTACGGATACCGCCCCCTAGTTGCTAAGAAGCAGCAAGATGAATATTTTAATGAAATCCAAAAAGAGCTGGTCAATTTCAAGAAGTTAAGAGCCAAGAATATGCGAAAATACCATGAACTCTTAGAAACGTTTCAAATTAAGTTCATTCACCACAGCTTAAGCATTGAAGGCAACTCTGTTACTTTAGCTCAAACCATTAAGCTGCTGCGCGACCAAATTGTTCCTGAAAATTTAAGTGTGGAGTCAGTTCAGGAAGTACAAAATTATCAAAAAGCGTTTCTGCAGATGCTTCAAAATGTGAGCGATGAACTTCCTTTGACTAAAGAAAGTATATTGAATTATCATTTTATTGCTTTGCAGCATAAGCCTCAATGGGCAGGTAAAATTAGAGATGAAATGGTTACGATTAGAGGAAATAAGAAATTTAAAGTGGCAGCTCCAAAAGATATTGAATCCTTGCTGGATCATCTTATTGAAAAATACCATGAATTTGGAAAAATGAAAAAGCCTTCATTAAAAGAGATTTTTGAGTTTACTGCTTATATTCATAATGAATTTCAACATATTCATCCATTTTTTGACGGCAACAGTAGAACAACTAGGCTCATCACTTTTCATTTCTTGCAGATGAATGAAATCCCTATCTTTGACATTCCTTTAGGCATGTTAGAAGAATATGTATTTTCAACCAAAGGGGCTAAGAAAAGAAATGATCACCGGCTGGGTCAGGTTTTGCAGCAGATAATTCTGTATAACCTGAAGAACATTAATGAAAGTTTAGCATAAATCTATAATTATTTTTCCCACAATTATGTTTAAAAGATGGATTTATAGTTACGAACATTAGTTTTTCGTGAGCTTCAGCAAATTCTTAAACCCCGGAGTCCATTCATCGGTTATCATTAATACTGAATCAACCGTTCTGATGACATACGGAAATTCTTTCTTGAGAGCTTCAATAATCTCGTAATATTCTTGGTAACTGCTGACCACGATTTCCGGCTCTATCTGCCAGATGTTTCGGATATAATAATGGATATTAGGAATATTTGACAGATAAGTAAGCAGTTTTAATTCATCGTCTTTGGTATACTTATCTAATTTGATTATCACTTTATACAATTCTAATCCTAATTTATTTAAGTCGATTCCTATCCGGTATTGGATGATAATGCCTTTCTGCTCTAATTTTTTTAACTTCCCCCGGACAATTATGGGGGTTGAGCTTACTTTTTTAGCCAGTTCAATGATAGGAATTCTGGCGTTATTTACCATCTCCCCCAATATGGCGTAATCCAATTCTTCCAATTCATTATTAATAATCTCTCCTGCAAACATTACTGGGGTAACAATTTCATTAGTGAAGTACATCTTTGCATATTGTTTTACGTCAATTAATATATCGCCATACTCTTGGGTGATTATTTTCTGGAAATTTGACAATAGTTCATTTTTTAATTTGTAAAATTCATAATCATTTTTAGAGAAAACGCCAAATATCAAATCCCAAGAGCCAGAACATTCTCCCATCCAGTAAACGATGCCGGAAGATTTGAGATAGGCGAATAATTTTTGCTTTTCTTCGGGTATGTTTCTCAGCTTGAGGTAAATCTTGTATATTTTATATCCCATCTTATGGGGATTGAATGAAGCATTAAAGCTGGTAATAACTCCTCTGTTTACGAGCTGGTTTATGCGGTATTCTACTGCCTGCCTTGATTTCATGACTTTTTTCGCTAGTACGGTTGTTGGAATCCGGCAATTTTTATCTAATTC
>JAGVMW010000186.1 GCA_020053615.1 archaeon
ACGTTCTCCGTAAGAGACAACCCTCTTGTCAGCTCGACGTACACGTCGAAGAGGCTCGACCTGATGATAGTGGTGCTTCATTTTAGTGAAGTATTACGGCATAAAATTATCTGTTTCCAAAGCCTTCCCTACTCCTTTCAACCCAGCAAATAAGAACACTCCCAAAACCACTTAACCAAAAATGCAAAGAATTGGCAAATCCTTGCAATTGTAATGAACTAGTTTTACGCTCCCAGCTCACCGAATGCCTGCCGTATCTCCGGCTCTTTCCAGCCAGTGCTCTGCGCCAGAATTGTTTTTATATCTCCATCAGAAGTTCCCATCTGCCGCTCTTTGACTACCCAGTCTTTCAACTCGTCTAAATTGTAAACTTGTTTGGGTTTGCGCAAAACTAAAATTAGAACGATTACAAACACGGCTAATACTACAAATGCCGCTAAGCCGAGAATATAATACATGTATTTATCCCATATTGAGATAGTTTTTTCTGTAACTGCCTGCTTTAGTTCAGCTACAAATCCCTGCTCTGATGGTGGTGGTGGAGGCGGAGTATATACTTGTTGTATTGGAGCAACAAACTCCTGACAGCCTTTCTGTTCTACCGGTTTGAACTGGGTCGTTCCGCAGAGATGTAAGTCAGTGCAGGTTCTATCCTGCGTTCCATAGTTGCAGGGGGACCAGATGGAACACACCCATGATTCAGCACAGAAAGTACAATTCTGCACTTCAGTAACGTTCTGTTTACACTTCTTTAAATCAACACAATTACGTGATTGTTTTGATGAAGAATTACATGCACTCCATTTAGTACAATTCCAGTTGGAGCTGCAACCACCGCCACCATCAGATGGAGCTGGAGGGGGAATAATAGTACTAGGAACATCGCCTGATGTTCCATTACCAGTTCCACTACTAGTTACACAATTGGAGCCGACACAGAAATTAACACTTTTCTTTTCTCCTCCGCAAGAAAGATAAAGAGAATAATTTCCACCTGCAGTAGGAGTATAAACTGATTTGAAAGTTTTATCTGTCTGAGTGAGTGATTGATCAAACCATACTTGGGTTCCTTGGACATTTATCTGAAAAGCAACAAAGATAGAAGGAGCATTGCAACTTCCACCTAAATTAATTGCTGATCCAAGGGGATAACTACTTCCTAAATTTGTCGAAATTTCTGCTACCACAAACGGCGTCATTAAAACAAAAATTAAAATAACAAATTTATTTAACTTCATAGTTACCCACCGCATAGGCATTATTAATTTCTGTACCATTTAGACTGAGCCAGTTAGTCCATACAAATGCTTTTATGGTGTAATTTCCAACAGCAGAAGGCAAGTAATCAAAACTTAACGTTTCTTCACCACCTTTTGCTAAAGCCAGTTTTGGCTCATAGTGCACGGAAGCATCATTGCTTTGGCTATCTAAAACTTTTACAAAGAAAAGATGTGATGGAATGATTACATTTGTTGCTTTAAGGGTTGCTTTGACAGAATAGGAATTACTCTTGGACATAATTTGCACAAGACCGCCACTCGTTTTATTAGTTACTTCTAGGGTGATTAGGGAGATAGAAACTAGAGAGACACACTTTCCTACACTGCAGATAAATGTATCCCCAGCACACTTAGTTCCACAACTGCCACAGTTGTTAATATCAGTTTGCAGATTTACTTCAGCAGTTCCATTACAACATTCTTTGCCAGTGGGACAGGAGACAGAAGTACTTACATCACAAGAACTTTCATAGAATTGAAACTTAGATTTCCCTTCAGCAACACATCTTTCTGCAGCTGACACACTTAAAGCCACGGGGTCAGTAGTAGTTGGACTAAACCAATCTTTGGAATTATTCCCTATTTCTGACGGACAAAAAGTAGAAGAACCACCGCTCCATGCTACATTTGATGGACTTATCTTAAGATATTGGTATTGTGATGAGGCTCCAGATGATCCCGATACTTTCACGATGGGAACGCCACGATATACTTCAGCGCAAGTTTGATTCTTAATAAAAGACATATTCACATAATCGTTTATTTTTATTCTATTGGCGCAGGTACTATCGGTTTTAATATCTCCCACTACTTTGTTTTGACCAGAAACATTACACTTAAATCCGGTATTCTTACAGGCACCGTCTGTACAAGAATAATTAAAACCATAGCCATTAACACAATCCATTTCTAGAGACAAATTCCCCCCACTTGCACAAATTTGCTCTTTCAAAACATCATTAGCGCCACAACTGTCGATTGAAATTGAATCGGGAGACTTAGTTTTAACTGTGCCTTTCACAAAGAACTCATTGGACAGATAAGCATCAGTATCCCCGCAAGTAAGCGTTGCTGCATCTGTTGAGTTCATACAGATTCCTAAAGTGCAGGTTAATCCAGATTTACAAGTTGAATTTATTTTTTGCAAAACAGGTAATCCTGAAATGAGATAGCATGGTTCTTTTTCGTTAGATAAAGTGCAACTGCTATAATTTACAGAACAACTTGATGAACAAGTTAGAGTTCCACCGCTAAATCCATACTGCGTACAATTTTCTTTAAAAATAGTTCCATCACACGTTTCAGTGCCTTCTATGACTCCATTTCCACAAACTTGGGCTGGAACAACACACTTGCCTAATTTACATACCTTTCCTTCTGCAGTACAATTGGTTATCATATTCAGTTTATTGCCGCAAGCAGTAGAAGTACAATTTAACACATGAGAATTATCAGAACTGCACATATTTAGTCCATTGGTGATACATTGACTTTCGTTTCCTTGTTGACACACACATTGATTATTTTGTAAAGTCTGGCCTATGGGACAGATAATAGTTGTTGGTTTAATCATAATGTAACCACTATTTAGATTAGGAAAAGACATCTTTTCATCAGTTTCTGAAGATAAATCTATCACCGTAAAATTGCTGAAAAGTAAATTAGCGATTTTGTTAATGGGTACTGCAGTTGCCGTAAAATTAATCTCGGCAATAAGAGTGTTACCAGTAATAGCATTGCCGCAAGTATTATTACTGCACAATCCAGCATATTCAAACTTAATTTTTCCTGGCGTGCAATTAGCGGTCTTAAGTATCGCCAAATCACCAGGACTATTTGTTTTAAACTTCTTATCCATCTTCTCAAAGATTTTAGAACAATCAGCAGTTAAAACATCTGACGGATACGTCAACTCAAACCCTACTGCTACTGACTTAGCGTTACTTATATTTACTTTAACTGGAATAGAAAAAGTATCTCCGACATCAACACTACTTCCGCTTTGGAGAAAAATTCCGGCTTCATCTTCTGCTGGCTCAGTGAAGGTCATCATCACCGCCTTCCCTACAAACTGCTTGGAAAAGAACAACAATAATCCTAATCCTACAATAGCAATTACGGCAATAATCCCAATAATCATTGATTTATTCGCTTCAGCTTTATGGCTGATAAAATTACGTCTAGGCTGCGGCGGATGCCGGTGCGGTTTTTTAAGTTTGTGTTTCATCTTGACCTCTTTTATAGGATATAAATTATTTTTTATTTAATCTTTTTAGTTGCATTTTTTCTTGATATAAACGTTTTAATTTGTTCTGTCAACAGTTCAACAGAGTTTATCTTTTTAGATATTTCATAGATGCTCTTTTCAGTAACATCAAAATATTCATGAGCCAGAACATTTCTCATTGAAACTAGATATTCCATTTGTTTAGCTACCTCATTGCTAATAACTCCATTCCGATTTAAGATTTGAAATATTTCTTTATAAGAAGAGGCAATTCCCATCTTATTTTCCCTCACTATTTCTTCTCCTAAATCTATTGCCCGATTGAGTATTGCAAATAAAATCATTGATAATGAATAAAACTTTTCTTTGGTTAAAGATTCTGCGCTTTTCACATTCAACTCTTTAAGGTCATTAAAATATTTTTCCAGATTTCCGATTATTTTTAAAATTTTTTCAAACATAGGCCACCCCAGGCAGTAAATCTTCCATCTGCCTTTTGATGATTGGTTTAAAATCCTGGTAATCTTTAAAGGTTCTCCATTTGATAGATTCAACTGCTTCTTTATCTTTTAAATAGAGTTCTTTTCCTTCGCGGAAGACTTTCCATCTTACATTAAATGGTAAATCTTCGAACAAAACCACATCAACCTTTCTTGAAGAATTGCCCAGAAGGCTGGCTTTTTCTTCATCATTCAGATTAGAAGCAAGGACGCAGATATCAATATCAGAAAGTGGAGTTGTTTTATTTTTTGCCTGAGAACCAAATAAATAGATTCCCAAGACCCTTTTATTGGTGGAGATATCACTAACTATCTTCTTTAAAAGGTTCGGGTAATTTTTTATAGGAGTACGTTTCATGTTGGTCTCTTTTTATCTCGGATTAGCTCTTGATAATTATTACGCAGATATAAAATTAACTGTTCTCTGGCTTCATTGAGCAACTTTCCATCCAATTTTAACACCTCTTTCAAATAATGGCTTTACAAGTTTACTGATTGCTTTTTTAGTGGGAAGAATATTTTTACCATACAATAGTTTGTGTTTATGGCAAACTTCGTATATCAATGGTCCAGGATACTTAAAATCTTCTTCTTCCATGATTACCACATCTACGGGCTTATCCGTTTTTAAGCCTGCTTTTATCTTTCCTGCGATTTGCCATTCTTTGTGCATTCTTTTCTTGGTGATGATTAAAAAATCATAATCGTTAGCAGTGCTAGGGGAACTAACCGCACTGCCAAATAGAACCACTGAAGATAAATTTTCATCTAAGTGCGCTTTACATAACTTAATGCACTCGTTAGCGATATTTTTATCCACTTTCCACTCCCTCCAGATAACTTTCATAAATGGGCTTGAAGTGCTCAAATTCGCGCTCTACTTGGAAGTACAAGTCATATAAAGCATCTTCGTCTTTGCAGTAGATAATTTTGGTTTGTATTTTTTCTGGTATCATGGCCGAGGTGGTTTAAGTTGACTTCTATTTGAATTATTTTGTCTTTTTCAGTTCAGCTTTAATTATTGCTGTTATTTGTTTCTTTAGAAGCGGGAGATCTTCTTTGATGATGTTAAATACGATATCTAAGTCCGTGCCAAAATAATTGTGGACCAGCTTGTCCCTGGTTCTGGCGATTGCGGACCATTCTACCTGCGGATATCTGGTAACGAAGTCAACAGTTAATTTCTTTATCTCTTCCCCTATCACTTCCAGACGCTTTATCACGGCATCCTGAAGCATTTCATCTTTAACAAACTGCTCGTTAGATACTTGTGACATATACTTTTCTACTTTTTGGATGCATTCTAAAATGTGACGGAGGATTATAACGATATCTTTACTCATAGTATTCTTACCTCCTCTTTTAGTATAATGTCTTTGAGCAAAGGGTGAAGTGAATTATAGGTTAACAAATCAACCTTTCGGCCTAAAGCTGCTTCTAACTTTAGTTCTAGCTTGACCAAGTCCAGCAGGCTTTTTCCTTTCTTTAGTTTGACTAACATGTCTATATCACTATCAGAGCGCTGGTCTCCACGGACGTAAGAGCCAAAAATCCCCGCTTTAGTTATGCCTTCAGCTTTAAGGAGGGGCAGGGACTGATTAATTATCCTTTTTAGTCGGGAAAATGATTTGGGTTTCATGTTGGCCTCTTTTAAGTGTTAAACTTTTAATAGCTTTTTCACTTCTTTAATTAATTTTGGGATAGCTTCAATGCTTGCTTTAACTGCTTTAAACATCTCACCAACCCTAAAGCGGTAATATTCATGAGCAATAAGATTCCGCGCACTTACGAGATAAGACAACTCCTGCCACAGTTTCTTATCAATTACCTTATTTTCATAAAGCAAGTAAAAATGCTCGGCATAAGTCCCGGGGAAACCCAGTTTTTTGCTGGTAATTACTTCCTGAGCTAAGTCAATAGAGCGATTTACGGCACTAAACATTAACATAGCAGCGGCGTGCAAGTTTCTCCAATCTTTGGTTAAGTCCTCTTCTGAACGGAAGTTTAATTCTTTTAACTTACTTAAACACTCATCAATGTCCCCTACCATCTTAGCTATTCTTTCTGTATCAAGCATTCTTTAAAATCCTCTTCACTAAGCGGTCTAATGCCGGCTTATAATCAAAATAGTCCCGCATGGCTCGTACTTGCCTGCGGTGCACTGCCAATTTATCCTTAATGTACAGCGGCTTTCCTTCTTTAAACACGCGGTAAGCAATAACCGGAGGGAGGTCATCCAATAAAGAAATGTCAAAATTATTGGTAGAGCCGGCTAAAGTTACAGCTACTTTCTGGTCTCTGGAAATAGGAGCGGCAATCACCGCTATATCTATATCTGACATTGGCGTTGGCTTACCTCTTGCATAAGAGCCGAATAAATAGATGCCTTGGATTTCATTTATTTGTTTAAGCTTGTTTACTACTCCTACAATTTCTTTGGTTGGGAGCGGTTTGTGTTTCATCTTGACCTCTTTAAGATAAATTATTTTGACTTCTTTAGGAAGCCAAGTATTTCTTTTTTAAACTTCCTAAATTCAGCTTGATGTTTACCTGCACTGTCATAAACTTGACATAACTATCCAATTGGTCCAGTAAAGAGAGTATTCTTAGCTTATCCACTTTCCACACCTTCCAGATAACTTTCATAGATTGGTTTGAAGTGCTCAAATTCGCGCTCTACCTCAAAATACAGGTCATATAATTCATCTTCGTCTTTGCAGTAGATAATTTTGGCTTCGTTGAGTATTCTAGCTTGAATGTAAAGAGGAAGCTGCTGGAATACTTGCACGTCATAATGCTCATCTTCAGGAGTGTATTTGAACTTTATTTGGGAGAGTTCCAATTGAGTGTACTCTTTAGAGGAGAGAAAGATGCATACATCTATGTCGCGATATTCTTCTTCTCTGGCATAGGAGCCGAAGAAGGCTATGGCTAGAACGGTTTGGTCTGTTTTGGCTTGTTGTACTATTTGTTGTATTTTGGGAGAGATTATATTCTGGTTTTTGGATTTCATCTTGGCCTCTTTTTATAATGATATTTCTCTTCTGTTTATTAAATTAACGCCCACTCTTTGGTTTTGTACTTCATTTCCCAGGCGCTTAGGAAATCTTCGAAGTAACTGGTGCTTTCTATCGGGACTAGCACTGCACCGGCGCTTACTTTTTCTCCGCCGATTTTGTGGATAGTTTTGTTTAAAGCTACTCCAAAAGTGGTTTTCTGCGGCTTCAGGAGATGGGTTAAGTTGTAAGCATACAATTTCATGGGTTTTAAATGAAGATGTTCTCTTAGGAAAGCCTGCTTTTTGACACTATATCCTTCATTTATCAAGCTGAAGAATAAAGTATTAAAGTATATCTCTTCTATGTTGATGAATTCCAGATGAAGAGCAGGAAGAGCCAGGAAAGATTTTATTTCCGGGACTAATTCCGTTTTTTTCTCCTTGACGATAAATGCTAAGTCTATGTCTTTAGGGGTATCCCTGCCTTTAACAAACGACCCAAATATGATAATATCCACGATGAAATCATATTTTTTTAAGATCTTCTGCAAATTCTTTTTCAATGTTTCCAAGCTTGGCCACAGTTTTGAGGGCATGTTTTAATCTCACACAATCTTCTTTGCTAAGCAAATGATCATAAGATTCACGATAAATAGAAAAAACACCATCCACTACTTCATGTACTTTAGGAAAAGAAACTTTCAGGAAGAGAAAAATCTCATTATGGTTGGTGGGAATTTTCCTCAGCTTATTCTGAATAAGATAAGAACATAAAAAAGTCAACGCTTTGTAATAGTTGCTTACGGCAGGACCATAGCGCTGCTTACTTTCTGCGCTTAACCCTTCCTCTACAAAGTCGGTAAAGATTTTTTGTTCCATGGAAAGTCAATATCTAAGCTAATTTTTCCCTCCGTTTTAGATAGTCAAGGTGGTTGTATATAAAGGTATGTTTAAGTTTCAGGTTAGGTCTCAATTGGTTTTATTATTTTATATAGCACCAATATAATCACTATCAACCCTAAAACAATTGCTGCCCAAGAGATTACCTTTCCAGCCCGTTGTTTTAGTTTGGCCATGTTGGTTTTACCTCATCTTTAGGATAGGTTAATCTTTAAACACCTGCTCGATTAAATTCCCAATTGCAACGTAAATCATCTATCTGCATTGCTTTGATTTTGTAGATTATCCAAATCCCCGCGAGGATTATACTAAGTACTTCTGCAAAAATCAAAGTAGTATTATATAATGCCATCCTAAAAAACACCTGAGTTTATAATGAAACCAATCAATGCAATAACTGCAACTGCAATGATAACCCAGCCAATTACTGTTAATATTTGCTTTAATTTTTCTTTTGACTGTTTGTTCATATTAACCTCTTGTTCCTATTAATTTCTGTTATAGGATATTATTCATTAGGCACAGTCCGTTTTGTGAGTGATAGCACCATATCCACCTGAAAACAAGGACGGCTTTGTCGTCCTGTTTTCCTTTAATGAGATGCAACTATCGCATC
>JAGVMW010000032.1 GCA_020053615.1 archaeon
GATGCGATAGTTGCATCTCATTAAAGGAAAACAGGACGACAAAGCCGTCCTTGTTTTCAGGTGGATATGGTGCTATCACTCACAAAACGGACTGTGCCGTCGAAATTCAAGGTCGTTGCGAAAAATAGTGCTTGTGTGTAATTGCCTATGAAGCTAACCTCATAGAGTTCTGCGATTCGACCTGAGCGAAGCGAAGTTGAGAAGCGGAACAGGCCTCACACAAGCACGATCAAAGAGTTTCGCAACAACCTCGTCGAAATCTTTATTAACCCTTACTGTTTAATCCAACCAAAAGAGGTTTAAAATGTTAGTATTTGGAATAGACATCCCGTTAGTGGAAATTATCTTTGCGTTAGCTATAATTCTAGTTATCTTAATGATTGAGGCTATTGTAATAATCGCCATGATGGCGGCTCAACTTCAGAAGGTTAAGAAGATAGATGAGCTTACATTAAAACTGTCAGATACGATTCTTGCTATCAAGAAAGCGGAGATTGATGAATTGGATAGGTTGAAGAGAAAGTGAGTTAAGTTTAAGAAGTGCTTTTCTCATCAGGAAGTTTTAGGTTGTATTTGGAGCAGTATTCTGAAATGTAAGTATGAAGATCTAACTTAGCTCCTGATCCTAATGCTACAGTTTTTGGTTCTTGGTGCATACCTAATTTTAAAGCACGATCTAATAAAGATTGATAAGCTACGCTATTATCCCAAGCTATTCCATGGTTATAATGCTCAATAATTTGGTTAGTTATTTTTTCTTTCTCTGTGACAATCATTGCATTTACATTTAGCTGTAAATTTCTGTGAACGTCTAAATTTAGTATTTTTGCTGCATTAATGTAAGAATAAAGTGAGGCTTCTCTTTCATAAGTGTTCATATGGCAATTAGTAAAATAATTTTCAACTTCTTTTCCTACGTAAATACGTGTAGGCAATATATCTGAAGATTTAGATAATCCAATAAGTTCAATCTGAGGGAATATCCCTCGAGTATCTAAACGCAGCGGTCCACTTACTGTTTCCCATTTTAATTCGGAATGAGGATAAAACCCGGCGTTTGGATCTCCTTCACTGAAGTCGTGTACGATTGTCTTACATTGAAGATGCCCTTTTGCTGGAATAATTAAACGTGGCTCACGAACTCTTCCATCTTCAATTGAATATACTTTTTCGTTGAGGTCAAAACTTAATTCTCTTTCAATTTTGCCCAAGTAAAAAGCTAGGTGGGTGCGATTACGAGAACCTAATTCAATATTATCGTCTGATTGGTGACTGTGATTGTCATAAGTTATCTCTAAAGCCAGAATTGGTTGTCCTGATTGCCCCTGTAATCTTGTTTCTAAATCACGCAATGGTTTTTCGTCTCGGCCTTGCCAATCACCGATAACTCTTAAGAAATCTCTAATTCTATCTCCGCTGGACTCGCCGTTTCTTATGGCTTGAAGAATGAGAGCTTGTTGAGCGTTAATCTGTGCAGAAAGGCTTTTATATTGTCCCAATAACTGGTCTAATGCGGTTAAATCAGTTTGTAAGTCACTCATTTTTAAGAAAGAAATCAGTTCAAATTTAAAAAGAAGATGGTGCTAGAAAAGTAATATTGAATAAAATACCAAAGAAAAATAAAAAAATAAAAACCTACTTCTTAGCAGGTGCTCCGCCCTTACCACCAGCAGGTTTCTCTTCTGGAACAAGCTCATCGACAATCTTGAGGTTAATACCCTCCTCAAGCATCTTGGCTCTCATCTTACGGGCTTCTTTGCCTTCCATTTCTTTCATGATGGCTTTAGCTCTGATTTCCTGCTCAGCTCTTCTCTTCTCCATCTCTTCTTTAAGATGTTTCTTCTCAACTTCTAGATGAGCTTTCTCTTCAGCAGTTAATTCAGTTCTACCCGAAGCGATTTTAGCATCAAATTTACCAGAATCTACGGCTCTGATAGCTTCTTTAGCCATCATTCCTTCTACCATTATGCCTAAAGAACCACAGCTGCCGATAACTTCTTTAATTTTGTTTTTTAATGTACTTCCACCTAAGCTATCTTCTTTGATTTTAGCAATTTTGATGATTTGCTCGATTAAAATGTCAGCTAGAATTTCGGTTTTAGCGTTTCCAGCTGCGGTTTCGATTCCGGCTTCTTTTTTGATTAAAGCTGAAGTGGGAGGAGTTCCAACTTCAATAGTAAAAGTCTTAGCAGTAGTATCTGCAATAACTTTAACCGGAACCTGCATTCCTTTCAATTCTGCAGTCTTTTTGTTAATCTCAGCAATTACTTGACCAATATTTAATCCGGTTGGTCCTAATGCTGGTCCTAATGGAGGTGCAGCGGTAGCTTTTCCTCCTTCAATCATAATGTCTACAATTTGTTTTGCGATTTTAGATCACCTGTTATAGTATATTTGTGCGTAACTTTAGATAAAAGTGATGGTTTATTTATATAGTTTGCCCCAAAGATTTATGAACGAGTTCATATTTCTGTTCATACTGGTATGAATTAGTATGAATAAAAAAGAGACAAACGATGAAATTTAAAATCTATCTATTCCGACACGCCCAGACTTATTTCAATCGTGCGCATCGTTTCACCGGTTGGAAAGATTCGCAGTTAACGCCTCTAGGAAAACAACAGGCGAAGAAAGTTGCTCTAAAGCTTAGGGGCAAAGATATTGATGTTGCTTATTCCAGCCATCTTTCCCGGTCTAAAGATACGTTGAAAGCAGTTCTAAAATATCATCCAGAATGTAAAAAGATAATTACTGATGATAGAATAATTGAACGTTCTTATGGTGAGTTACAAGGGAAATCACATGAGCAGTTTGTGAAGCAGATGGGAATTAAAGATTACCAAACTCTGTTACATTGGCACAAAGTTGACTTTTTACATGGAAAAGAGAGGGAAGAATTCATCAAGAAGCATGGCGAAGCTGATTTGCAAATTGTTAGAAGAAGTTATAATATTCCTCCTCTTGGCGGAGAATCGGTCAAGATGGTCGAGAAAAGAGTAAATTATTTCATCAAAGAGCTGTTGAAGAAGATAAAGAAAGAGAGGATTAATGTAGCTATTTCTGCTCACGGCAATTCCATGCGGCCGTTCAGGAAGTACTTTGAGCATCTTTCCATTAAGCAGATGATGCAGTTGGAGAATCCCTGGGACGATTATTTTGAGTATACGGTGGAGGTGTAAGACTATTGGCACTCTTTCAGAAAAAAGATGAATTCCAAAAGGAAGTACAACAGGAAGAGAAAGCCACACATAAAGAAGAAGAATGGCTTCTTCGGGAAATAATGGAAGAAAGTGAGACAGAAATATAAAACAAAAATCTTTAAAGAAGTGACTCAATTGCTGATCTTGCGTCGCATTTTAACCCTTCTACCTTTCTGCAGAAACGCGCCACTTCAGCAACCCTCGTACGACACGAATCATAACGTTCATGCCCATTTTTTATGCAATCTTTGTCGTCAGGACTACAAACCAACATAACAGTTCCATCATCATTTTTAATGCAGTCATCTGATTTAGTTTCTTGATACCAGTCACACTTTTCATGTTGATGACCGTACCCATCATTACCATAACCATAACCTGAATAATTCCGGTACTCTTTACAAACTTCAGAAGAAGAACTGCTCAGTAAGCTCGTCAGAGCTAAAGCCCCGTTCACAATTAAAGTTCCAACAATCGTTACCATTTATTCATCACCTGTTTGAATTTTTAAGGGAGTTATTCCCCATTTGGAATTAATTCCATCTGGGATTTATACTTAAAAACAGAGCTACTATTTAAACTTATTGGTATTTTACCATTAGGGAGTAATCCTATTCTTAAAATGTGAACTACCCCGAGTTTCGCCTACGGGTTCAACTCGCATACTTCGTAGTGTTCTTGAGCACCCGCTAATTAAACCTACAGAAATGTTACGTAATTACAATACTAAACATGACACAAAACCATCGAAAAGTTTATATATTCTGTGTTAATCACACTTAACGTAGAATCGATTGTGTGTTAAATGAAGATGGCAAAGATTAAAGAAGCTTTAGTGGACTTCAACCCCTGGTGGAAAGGAGAGTTCAAATCCGAGTTCAAAGAGAGAGAAATTTATCCAAAAATTCAAAAGTTCCTCGCCTTGCCCCAAATAATCACTTTAACAGGCTTAAGAAGAGTTGGAAAAACGACTTTAATCTATAAAATTGTAGAAGATGCCATCCGCAAAGGCTTTGATTCCAAGAATATTATCTATTTCTCATTTGACGAGTTCAAAGAGATTGAGATTAGAGATATTCTCAAAGAGTACGAATCTTTAATGGGAAAAGATTTAAAAAATGAGCATCACTGGCTACTATTGGATGAGATTCAAAAATTAGATGGTTGGGAAGACCAGCTTAAAAGTATCTACGATTTATTTGGAAAGAAAGTTAAAATTATTATTTCCGGCTCAGAATCGCTCTTCCTGAGAAGAAAATCAAAAGAGACTCTTGCAGGCAGAATCTTTGAATTTAAAATTGAGACGCTCACTTTCCAGGAATTTCTGTGGTTTAAGAACATTGTCTTTAAGCCCGTAAATCTTTATCATAAAGAGTTAAGCCAATTATTTGAAGAGTTTACTCTTACTCAAGGCTTTCCGGAATTGGTTGGAATTAACGATAAAGAAATCATTAAAAAATATATTCGGGAGGGAATTATAGAAAAAGTGATTTATCGAGACATTCCAGGGCTATTTAAAGTTAAAGATGCTTCAATTATAGAAAAAATATTAAACCTCTTTTCAGAAGAGCCAGGGCAATTAGTGGAGATATCAGAACTGGCTAAAGAATTAAAAATATCTAGACAAACGCTATCTAATTATTTATCTTATCTTGGAGATTCTTTCTTAGTAAGAAAATTGTACAACTTTTCCAAAAGCAGAAGAAAAACAGAACGAAAGTTAAAAAAATATTATCCTGCGGTGATTTCACCAGACCTTTTGTTTAGTAATGATAATCTTTCTAAGTCGAAAGTATTTGAATGGCAGATAGTTAGCCAACTTAAAGCCGGATTCTTCTGGCGCGACCCTTACCAGCATGAAGTAGACATAATATTAACCAACCGGAAAATACTGCCTATTGAGGTCAAATACGGAAAAATTGATTTTGGCGGATTAATTGCTTTCATGAACCAGTTTAAAGTTAAAGAAGCAGTAATAATCTCCTCAGACAAAGAAGAGAGACATGCAATTGAGGGGAAAGAGATTAAAGTGATTCCTGCGTTTAAATTTCTGTTGGAACAACAAGATAATGAGAAAAGCGAGGGCTAATGATCCAGTTAGAAAACCTTTGGGACGATTATTTCGAGTATGAAATGGAGGTGTGAGACTATTGGCACTCTTTCAGAAAAAAGATGAATTCCAAAAAAAAGTACAACAGGAAGAGAAATCCGCTTCTAAAGAAGAAGATTGGCTTCTTCGAGAAATAAAATTCTTAGAGGATTTCCGGAAAGACGTAGAAGATATCATCAAACTAAAAGCAGAAGTAGTTCTATTGCAAAAGAGCGCCGAACAGAAGAAAGTAAAAGTTCTAAACGAGTTAATCCAGAAAGACAGCAATCTCTTTCGCCGTTTCAACCGCCAGCTTAACCGAGGAGAACGTCGAAGAGTTCGCTATGAAAAGAGAGTTCTAGGAAATATTGTTTTAATAGAACAAAAATTAGACGAGCCTACTCGTAAAGAATTAGAAGATTTGGTCAAGCAGATAGAGGTCTTTTCTGCTCGAATTTTAACAGAATTATCCTGGCGGGTGGGAAAAATTGCTCAGCTTAGCAGCCAGAAATCAGTTGACTTCAAGCTGATTGAACAGCATTTAGCTGCTACTTTAGAAGCAAGTAAAGCGTTGGTAGCGTTGTTAGAGCGTCTGGAAAGATTAATGCTGGTATTGGAGAAAAAAGTAACCGAAAAAAAGCTTATTCAACCAATTTATCCTCAAGTTGCCGGATTAACAGGCTATTTGCGGGAGGGAGTGATTAAAACGGCAGCGATAAAATCAATCGTGCCTTTGCGGTATTTTCTGGAGAAAGGATTGGCTAAAAAAATAGAGAAAAAGATAAACTTAATATCCAATAAATATGTGTATAATCAACATGGCAAAAAATTTCATGAAATCATCGAAAATTACATCACGGAATTATCTAAAGTTTTGTCTCCTAATGATATTGAACAGCTGAAAAATGTTGATTATGACGTTACTGCAGAAAGCACGCTTTTGTTTCTACCAAGTTTTATTAGACCAATCTTAGCATATAATGTTCATCTTCTCTCGGATTTTAGTTCAAGAGGATGGGTTTCTCATGCTATTCCTGGTGAAAATCTAGAAAAAATAAGCAAAAGTGGAATACTTACTGCTCCTTTAGAAATGGTTTTTGAGAAAAAGCAATATTTTACTGAAAAGAATACCGATGTTCCCAGAAGATTAACTGATGGAATTTCTTTTTCGTTTCAGGAATATGGAAAGTATCAACCATACCAACGTAATGTTAGTCGTGGAAGTACCGTAGGAGGAATGTTCCTTTTCCCGTTAAAACCTCTTCTTCAGCCAGGATTAATCTTTGATTTTGCCAGAACTATAGATGGTTATCCTGAAATCACTTTAAAAGATGAAGCCTATTTGGATAATCGTGCAGGTATAATCGCAGAAATATTGGGTTCACTTTATTCCTATTCGGAATGGATCAAGAACTATGATGATGCAGTTGTTTTTTTTAACGAATGTAAGAAAAACTTAGATTTCTTAGAGCGTATGGAAAAATATCTTAATGGTAATGAAGTAATGAATTTTAAGTTAGTAGGAAAAGAAGTATTATTCGCCAAAGAATTTAGGATGTTGGATATGTTAAAAGTTCATAAGTTAATTTCTCAAAGTTTAGGGGAAGAATTTATAACAAAACTGAATCAAGCCCATCAAACAGACCGAGATGGGAAAGAATATAA
>JAGVMW010000139.1 GCA_020053615.1 archaeon
CCATCAACGGAAATAAAGCCGTTTACATCCATCGGAATTCTGGAATACCTCTTCTAGGAAGTGTAGAATTCGGCATCGTTTATCGTAATAGTTCATTGATTGAAATAAAACCGGTAACTTCGTGCAACCTTAACTGTATTTATTGCTCTGTAGGAGAAGGCAAGTCTTCCCAGAAAGTGGATTTTGTGGTGGAAAAAGATTATTTGATAGAAGAGCTAGAAGAATTGCTCAAATTTGTGGGAGAACCGGTAGAAGTACATATTGGAGTACAAGGAGAGCCTTTTCTGTATGGCGATTTACTGCCGTTAATCGAAGACTTGCAGAAAAATCCGCAGATAACTCTGATTTCCATGGATACTAATTTTACTTTGGTTGGAAAAAGTACCATTGAACAACTGGCAAAATTTCCCAAATTGCAATTGAACGTTTCTTTGGATGCGCTGGATGAAAAGCTGGCCGAAGTGTTAGCCGGCTGTCCTTACAACCTCAAACATGTGCAGGAGATGATTAAACTTGCGGCTAAGAAAGGGATTAAGTTGTTAATCGCTCCAGTTTTAGTTCCGGGATATAACGAAAGCGAGATGGAGAAGATTGTGCTGTGGGTAAAAGAACTGAAGATTCCTCATGTAGCTCAGCGTCCATTGTTAGGCATCCAAAACTTTCTGAATTACAAAACTGGAAGAAATCCAGCCAAAGCTTGGGAGTGGCAGAAATTCTACACTTTTATTTCTGAATTGGAGAAGAAAACGGGGATGGACTTAAAATTATCTCCCGAGAAATTCAACATCCATAAAACCAAAGAATTACCCAAGCCATTTATCATTGATGATGTGGTTCAGGCGGTATTGAAAGCTCCGGACAGATTTCCGCACAGTTGTTTAGCCGCAGCAAAGGGAAGAGTTATTTCCGTTCCGGAGTGCGATTTCCGAGGAGAGAAGAAAGTAAAAGTAAAGATTATTAGGGATAAGCATAATTGCTATGGGGGGAAGGTGGTGAAGTGAGCCTATAAATATTTTTCAATTCTATGTTTCAGTTTTTTCTTCGCATCTTCCATCTTTTGGTCATTCTTTTGTTCCAATTCCTCTATTTCTTTATTATACTTTTCTATTTCATTCTGAGCTGGAGGAAGGAATATCTCTTCTCGTGCCCTCTGGAGCAGATGATCATACTTGTTAATCTTTCCGGCAGTAGTTAACTCTCCCCTTGAGAACAGCTCAGAATCCGTAGTTTCAAGAGGTTTTACGTAATCCACACGATTTGAACCACAGTAATCTGCGACAATTCTGTTTCCTTCGTAATTTAAGTAGCATGATGCGATAAATGGATAATAATCATCGATATGCTGGTAACGATCGTTGTTGTGGTACCACGAAAAAGGATGATTCTTATAAACACTGACATTATACACTGCGGCTTTACCATCGATTGTGCCTAAAAATTCTGTATTAGTGACGGGGGGATTATTCATTACCCCATCATTAATATCGAAAGCTACATTATAGGTAATCGGTCTAGATGGTAAATAACGTTCTTCATAAACAACTGGATTATCATCATTATGTCTAGACATTTCGCACGTTCTAACCCCCATGGGAAGAAAGATAAACATACTACCAACAATCCCAACAAGTGCAACTGTTTTTTGTGTAATATTCATTTGTGAAATACTCATTTTTAGTTACCCTCCGTTTTTGATCGATATTACTCTAAAAACAACCCCACTATTTAAAGCTTTTGGTGGTTTCACCATGATAAAGTGATTACTATGTCACGATGGGTCACGTAAAGCTCCAGACAGATTTCCGCACAGTTGTTTAGCTGCAGCGAAAGGCAGAGTTATTTCTATACCAGAATGCGATTTTCGGGGAGAGAAGAAAGTTAAAGTAAAGATTACGAGAGATAAGCATAATTGCTACGGGGGGAAGGTGGTGAAGTGAGATATAAATCCGCTTAAACAAGCATCCCTTTTAATTTAGGATAAATCTTCTTAGTGAATTCCACTACTTGTTCTCCATATTCAACATTTAATATTTTGCCATAATAAGTTACTGAATTTCTAAAGTATCTTAAATTATTCATAAATGAAACTTCGTTCTCTGAAAAGCCTTGTTTTTTAAGATAAGAGACCTCTGCCTCATGGGCAAATTGTCCGGCGGAACAATATCCGGTTAAAAGCAGCTTGGCACGAATTAATTCCATAATGATGTCATAACAGTCTTTGATGATTGAATTGGCATTATCTTCATCTATTCCCATTATTTCCACACGCTTATGCAATCCTCTTAATGATTTTTCAGACTCGGCAATCAAGAATTCAGCTCTTGGCCTGTTCACAGAACATTTTTTAATTATACCCTGTTGGACATACTCTTCAAACTGATTCATAACTCAATTCCTCCACTTAATATTATACCATTAAAGATGTTACTCTTTAAATGTTTGTGAATATCATTCCATGATTTATAATAGTTGATTGAGATAATTCTCTCCAACAGCTTATTAAATTTAGCTAAATCTGCGCCTTTGCCTTTTGTGCCGATAATAGCAATATCAATATCTGAATTCCGCTCATCTTTATCGCCAAAATAGACGTCTTCTCCTTTCGAATAGCTTCCAAAAAGAATAGTGGTACATCCGGGAAATTCATTATATAAAAAATCAGATAATCCGGATTCATAAATCATCTTTAAATTTTCAACTCGCTTAAGTTGAATGGCTTTAGGATTATTCCGATTAAACCCAATGGCCAAAAGGTTAATGGCTCCGGATCTCTTAACCATAACCAATTCTTCTTTTTCTAATTCAGTTAATGCATTAGAAACTGCCGTGGGAGATACTTTTAAGCTTCGGGCGATACCTCTTAAGTTTAAAGTTTGTCCGGCTTTAATGCAAAGCAACCTAAATATCTCCATTTGCAGCCGTGTCCATTTTAGTTGATACATATCCATTTTATTTGACACGTGTCCGTTCTAGTTTATATACTTTTTGGTGGTTAGTAATACTTCACTATTCTGAAGCGTGGTGAGCATCATCAGGTCAAAATCCCTGCGATTATATCTTCGAGAGCGACAGGGGGAACTGCCCCCTGCGGGG
>JAGVMW010000090.1 GCA_020053615.1 archaeon
AAGCCGTCCTTGTTTTCAGGTGGATATGGTGCTATCACTCACAAAACGGACTGTGCCAAATAAACAAAAAACATAAAATAAACCATATAAAATAAATCAAAAGACAAAATAAAAAGAAGGCTAACTGCCTTCTAATATTACTAAAGTAATAAAATGGTAAAATTTTCAACCGCGTGGAAAGGAAGTAGCAAAGGAAGAAAGCAGCGCAAGTATAGATACAACGCGCCGCTTCACGTTAGACAGAAATTCCTGCATGTGCATTTATCTCCTGAATTAAAGAAGAAATATGGCTTCAGGAATCTTCAAGTGAGAAAGAATGATAAAGTAAAAGTGACTCGTGGACAATTTGCTAAGAGAGATGGAAAAGTAGAACGAGTAGACTTGAAACGGGAAATAGTATATGTTACAGGAATGGAATCGCTTAAAAAAGACGGCACTAAAATGCTGGCTAAGTTTCATCCATCTAATTTAATGATTATCGAACTTAACTTGGATGATAATAACCGCAAGCAAAAATTAAATTCCAAGAATAATAAAGAAAATGATGCAGATAAAGCTATAGGAAAGAAAGACGTTAAAACTAAATCAACTGAAAATAAGAAATAAAATTACAACTAAAACAGTAAAAAAATAAAACTACCATGAAAAATCACCTTAAAAGAATGGCGGCACCTAAATCATGGATGCTGAACCGAAAAGAGAACAAATACACTATCCGACCTAAAGCTGGAGCTCATGCTTTAAATCAGGGATTATCATTAGGATCAATTTTACGTGATGAATTAAAATTGGCTTCCACTTTGGTTGAGACTAGAAAATTATTGTCCAACAATGAAGTTTTAATTGATGGAAAAAGAAGAAAAGAGTATCGTTTCATTGTAGGATTGTTTGATGTATTAAAAATTCCTGCTCAAAAATTAGCATATAGATTTGGCATTGACGAGAAAGGCAGACCAAATATGTATTCCATCACTGCTGCAGAAAGCGAGATGAAAATATGTAAAGTTACCGGAAAGACTGCTTTAGGCCAGAATAAAATACAGCTTAATTTACATGACGGTAAAAATATTATTTCCGCTGAAAAAGTTAAAGTAGGAGATAGTGTAGTTATCAGTCTGCCTACTTTAGAGATTAAAGAAGTATTGCCATTAAAACCAGGAGCAGTTGTATTTTTGACCCAAGGAAAACACATGAGTGATATTGGCATATTCAAAGAGTTCAAAGGCGAAGAGGCTGTTTATACTAAAGACAAAGAGGAAGTTAATACTGCTAAAAAATATCTATTTGTAGTTGGTAAAGATAAAAAACCAGTAATGGAAATTAATATTAAACGTACATTAAAATAAATCATTAAAAATCAAAATTAAAACTTAAAAAATGACTGCCAAAGCAAAACCTGTCAATCCAATGAAAGAGATAAGCATAGCTAAGCTTACTTTAAATGTTGGTGCAGGTAAAGATGAAGATCATCTTAAGAAGGGAATTAAGCTACTGCAAAAACTTACCGGAGTAGCTCCGCTTAAGACTATTACTCAGAAAAGAATTCCGGGATGGGGTTTAAGACCTGGTTTGGTTGTAGGATGCAAAATCACATTAAGAACTGGGGCAGAAGAGATGCTTAAAAGATTGTTAGTCGCTAAAGAAAATATTTTGAGCAAGAGATGTTTTGATACTCAGGGAAATTTTTCATTCGGCGTTCCAGAATATATTGATATCCAAGGAATGGAATACGATCCTGAATTAAAGATATTGGGGTTAGAAGCGGCAGTTACATTAAAACGTCCCGGATTCAGAGTAAGTTCCAGAAAACTAAGACCAGCCAAAGTTGGCAAGAAACACGCTATCACTCAAGAAGAAGCGATAGAGTTTGTTAAGAAGAAATTTGGAGTAGAAGTAAAGTAAACAAAGGAGCAATACTAAAATGACCACAAGCGATCACAAAAAAGCGTTCACCCAACTTAATGCTAAGCCGGTGAAGAAAGCTAAATTCATCAAATTCAACCAGCCTAAGAAAAGAAGCTGTGGCCTTACCACAAAAAGGTGCAGAAATTGCGGCAGGCATCGCGGATTAATTAGCAAATACAAAGTAATGTTGTGCAGACAATGTTTCCGTGAAATCGGTCCTAATATCGGATTCAAAAAATACAGCTGAGGTAAAAAGTAGAAAATGTTCAACGACCCATTGGCAGCAGCCTTATCCAAAATAATGAACGCAGAACGAGTTGGGAAGCGCGAGGTACTTATCAAGCCAGCTTCAAAACTGCTTAAAGAAGTGTTGAACATCTTGAACGAACATAATTACGTAGGCTCATTTGAAGAGATTGATGATGAAAAAGGCGGAGTATTGAAAGTTAATATCTTAGGTAATATTAACAAGTGCGGCGCCATCAAACCTAGATTTTCAAGTAAACACAACAACTTTGAGAAATGGGAGAAACGTTACTTACCAGCTAAAGACTTTGGATTATTAATTGTGTCTACCCCTCAAGGGATTATGGCTCACAATATCGCTAAAGAAAAGAAAACCGGAGGAAAACTGTTAGCTTATTGTTATTAAACAACTCACATAATAAACAATTCACATAATTAACTTTACTAAATTTACTAAAATGAAAGAAGGAATCAGAAAAGAAGTTGTACTGGGAGAAAAAGTAACCGCACAACTACATCAAGGTACATTAAAAATCAAAGGTCCTAAAGGTGAAGTAGAAAGAAATTTCACTCATCCAGTAGTTGCTTTATCAATAGAAGATGGAAAGATTGTTTTAGTTGCTAAAAAATCTACCAAAACTCAAAAAATGATATTACATACTTTTGCCTCTCATATTAAGAATATGGTTGATGGAGTGAAAGAGCCGTATGTATACAAAATGAAAGTATGCTCCGGACACTTTCCAATCACTGTTAGCATGTCTGGAAACGAGTTTATCATCAAAAACTTTTTTGGAGAGACTGTTCCTAGAAAAACAACTCTGCCTAAAGCCGCAGAAGTGAAAATCAGCGGAGCTGACATTACTATCACCAGTCCAGATTTAGAGGCGGCAGGATTAGCTGCATCTAAAATCGAAACTGCATTTAGAATCACTAAGCGCGATATCAGAATCTTCCAAGACGGCGGGTATATTACCCAAAAACCAGAAAGAAGGTAAAAAGAAGGCAAATAAAATAAATAAATTAAAAATTGATGCTAAAAACTAAAACATGACTAATAAACTATTAAGTTTAAGAAACAAGAACAAGAAAAGAAAGCCGCACTTTGTAGTTCACGAGTCTACTTGTTATGCTAGAATGGAAAGTAAGTGGAAAAGTACTAGAGGAAATTCCAGCGGAGTAAGACAGAAGTGGAGAGGTAGAAGAGCGACTGTTAATCCTGGTTATGGCTCGCCTAAAGAAGTAAAAGGGTTACATTCATCTGGATTAGAAAAAATTATGGTAAATAATGCTGCAGAATTGCAGGCATTAAATCATAATACTCAAGGTGCAGTTATTGCATCCAGCGTAGGGAATAGAAAAAGAGCAGAATTATTAAAGTTAGCACAAGAAAAAAAAATCAGAGTCCTTAATGTTAAAAATGTTCCTAAGCTTATGGAAGAAATAGCTTCTGGACTAGTTGCTCGTAAGAAAATTAAAACTGAAAGAAAAACTATTAAGAGCAAAAAAGAAGAAGAGAAACAGAAGAAAGCTGAAGAGAAGCTGAAGAAAGAAAAAGAAGAGAAAGATAAAGCTAAATCCGATAAGAAAGAAGGAAAGGAAACAACTGTTGAAGATAATAAAACTGCTCAAGAAGAACAGAAAGAAGCGGTAGAAAAAGAATTAATCAAGAGGCAATAAGAAACATGCTCAACAAAAAGAAACTAGCAGCCAAGATCCTGAAAACATCGATGCATAAGATTAAATTTGCACCTGATGCATTAGAAGATATCCAAAAAGCGCTTACTCGTTCGGATATCAGAGGATTAATTGCTATAGGTAAAGTTTGGAAAGATCCAGCTAATGAACATTCCCGAGCCGGAGCAAGAAAAAATGCAGCTCAGAAAAAGAAAGGAAGAAGAACTAATCGTGGAAGTAAGAAAGGCAAGAAGTATTCGGTTGTTAGTAGAAAGACTAATTGGATTAATAGGGTAAGAACCCAGCGTAATTTCCTTCAATTATTGAAAGAGAAAGGACTGATATCAACTGAAAATTTCAGAATGATTTATCTTAAAATCAAAGGCGGATTTTTCAGAAATAAGAGGCACCTAAAGTTGTACTTAAACGACTATAAATTACTTCAACCAAAACAGGAGAAGCAATAAATAATACTAAAAACAAAAATACCCCCAATAACAATTTAAAAAAAATAAAAAACTTAAAATAAAATGACATCAAAGAAACCAAGAACAGTTTTGTACCGAAGGAGAAGAGAACAGAAGACCAATTACAAACAGCGCTTGAAATTGCTGGCTTCAAGAAAACTTAGGTTAGTGGTTAGATTTACCAATCAAAGAGTTATATCTCAATTAATCAAGTTTGAAGAGAAGGGAGATAAGATTGTCGCCGGAGCTGATTCAACCGCATTGAAAAAGTTAGGGTGGGATCACTCTGGGAAGAATTTTCCCGCGGCTTATCTTACTGGATTATTAATTGCTAAAACTGCGGTTAAGAAAGGGTTTACTGAAGCGATATTAGATGCCGGATTAAAATCTCCATTAAAGAAAAGTAAGACTTATGCTTTCTTGAAAGGAGCATTAGATGGCGGATTAAACGTTCCTCATGGAGATGACATGTTTCCTACAGAAGAAAGAATCATGGGAAAACATATTGATGATAAGATTGTTAGTGCGTTCAAAACAGTTAAACAAAAAATTAATGGTTAAATAAAATGACAAAAGAAACTCCTAGAAAGAAAGAAGCTCCGGAAGAGATGGCTAAGGTTATAGCTGAACCTATCGAAGTGAAAGAAAAATTGGAAGGTATTGAAGAAGTTCAGGCTAAAGAATCTGATTGGAAACCGGTTACTGATGTAGGTAAGAAAGTTAAGTCAGGAGAAATTTCAGATATCGAGCAATTGTTTAATCAAGGGTATATGATCTTAGAAGCAGGCATCATAGATGCGTTGCTGCAGGATTTAGGAGAAGAATTATTATTAGTCGGTCAGGCTAAAGGTAAGTTTGGTGGCGGACAGAGAAGAATATTCAAGCAAACTCAAAAGAAAACTTCTGAGGGCAACAAGCCTAAGTTTACTACTTGCGCCGTTATCGGCAATAAAGATGGTTATGTAGGAATTGGAGTAGGAAAAGCTAAAGAGACGGTTCCGTCAAGAGAAAAAGCGCGCCGAAATGCTAAATTAAATTTCATTAGGGTTCGAAGGGGATGTGGCAGTTGGGAATGTAATTGCCGACAAGCCCATTCTATTCCTTTTTCTGCTACGGGAAAGTGCGGTTCAGTAGAAATTGAATTGATCCCAGCGCCTAAAGGTAAGGGGTTATGTGTAGAGAAAGAAATGGCCAAGATTTTAACTTTAGCTGGAATTAAAGATGTGTGGAGTAAAACTCAAGGACAGACGGGAACCAAGTTAAACCTGATTCATGCTACTTATGATGCGCTTAAGAAATTATCTCAAATTAAAGTCAGGCCTCAAGATATTGCTAAACGAGGAATCATAGAAGGAAAATTAAAAGAAGCTTCAGTAATTGGAACTACTGCTGGAGCAGAGGGAGAGCAGTAAAATGGTTGTGGAACATAAAGTAGAACATAAAGTAGAACATAAAATTAAAGCAGGAGAGAAACATGTTTCTGAAGCTGGAAGCGTTAGGTTTATGGTTATCAAAATCAGAGGAACTGCTAATGCGCCTCAAACCATTATCGATACGTTAGAATTACTTAATTTATTCCGGAAAAATCATGGTGTAGTAGTTCCTAACAATCAGGTATATTCCGGAATGATTAACAAAGTTAAAGATTATGTTACTTGGGGTGAAATTGATAATGCTACTTATACTGAATTGGTGAGTAAGAGAGGAGAAGAGTATCAAGGAAGAACTCATGATTCTAAGAAAAAATATGCTTATCGCTTTACTGAAATCAATGGTAAGAAATATAAAAATTATTTCCGCTTGAATTCGCCTCAGAAAGGGTTTGAGAGAAAAGGTATCAAAGTTGGATTTAATGCCGGCGGGGCTTTAGGCTATCGCGGAGTTAAAATTAATGATTTAACTAGAAGGATGTTGTAAAAATGGTTGTCAATCGCAAAAGAAAAGTAAGTAGATACCGAGGAAGCAATACTAATGGTGGCGGCTCGAGTAAGAAGAGACGCGGCTCTGGTAGTAGAGGCGGGTTCGGAAGAGCTGGAACCGGAAAGAGAGCTGGTCAAAAGAAAGCAGGATTGAAAGATTTCCGCTTAGGCAGAGCTAAAGGATTCTTACCTCGCCGAGGTACGGTGAAAGGCGAAGGGATTAATGTAGGAGAATTCACTTCAAAGACTATCGCTACATTTGTTGAATCTGGCGTAGCAGTTAAAGAAGGAACAGTTTATGTGATTGAATTATCCAAGCTAGGATGCCACAAATTGCTGGGAACTGGAGCTACTGATTTAAAGCTTAAAATAATCGCTGATGAAGTTAGCGCAGGAGCAGAAGAGAAAGTTAAAGCTACCGGTGGGGAAGTGGTGCTGGGGAAGAAAGCTTCCACTCCTAAAGCTGAATAATTTAAAAAGGGCACAATCCAAAAAGTGAGTGATAGCACCATTATCACCACTGCCCAGAAAAATCGAGAGTGATTTTCTGGGCTGAGATGCGATAGTTGCATCTCATT
>JAGVMW010000196.1 GCA_020053615.1 archaeon
ACGCTTCACCGTGCGTGGTGAGCATCTTCGAAATCCTCGTTTGTTAATATCACCAGAGCGACATCTCCGTAAGAGACAACCCTCTGTCACTCTCTATGTTAATAATCGAACGGATTTCGACTTTATGATGCTCATCACGCTTCAGATTACTGAAGTATTACGTGAATAAAAAAGATTTAAGAGCGCGATATTCTTCCAATTGTTCTGGTGATAATTGCATCTCTTCTCCTTCAAAGTGATTTCTGTTGTGATAATTATGTAATTCTTTAAATGCTTGGGAACTACTTAATAAGACCCGTTCTATACCGTTACGCACCCACCAAACAGCATAAGTAGAAAATTTGTTGCCACGAAGATGATCAAACTTGTCTATGGCCGTTGCCAATCCCATATTCCCTCCCTGTAATATTTCTTCCTCGGCTACACCATCAGATAAGCCAATGCTAATAATGGGAAATAATTCTTGATATTTTACTTTTACTAAGCCTTGATTAAGGTTGAGAATGGCAGAATACACTTCATCTACCTTTGAAGCACCATCCTGAAAGTGTTCCTGTTTTTCTTTCTTTTCACCGTTAAGATTAGAAGTATTTTCTAAACTTTTCAAATACAAACTGCAGATATCTACAAAACATTCTCTGGATAAATTCCGGCGATACCATTCCATAAAATTATGTTGAATTTTAGGAGTTTCCTTGCATTTTAATCTCTTTTCTTTCTGTAGGTATTGCTTATATAATTTTTTACGAACATAACTAAGAGTTTTGTTTCCCTGATTCCAATCATCTATCTGTTCTCTGCTGAAGTACTCTTCCACACGTGCATATTTTCCCAAAGCTTCACGCAGGATGTTTCCATCAAAAGACACTACTTCATTTAACATCTCTTTTTGCATTTCTCTTAGATATCCAAATATTTCTCCCTCTTCTTCCCGAGTGAGAGTTTTATTATCTGCAGAGTGCGAATAAGTTCTAATTTTCTGTTCTAAAGCAGTATAATCTTCCATGATGACTGTTAAAGATTTTGAGGAGTTATAAAAACATTGCTATTAATCATTAAATTTCAATAACTTAAGTTTTGTGTTTTTGTTAGATGCCTGATTAACACTATCCAACGAAACTTAAGGTTACGAGACTTTTGCCAATTTTAATAGGGAACGCAAAAGTCGAGAATAACTTATATAAAGTAGCTATTCATTTTTTATCTTTGATGGGGCTGTAGTCTAGCTTGGTAGGATTTACCCTTGGGGAATTATTCCAATATGGGTAAGGCCGGAGAAAGTTCAGTCAGTAACTGGATTTACGGAATTCAAATCTTCGCAGCCCCATTTTTTGTTTAATAATTCTCTTTTAGAAATTTAAAGTGATATAAAAGCTGGACCAGCCGAGACTTTCGTTCCGATTACAAAATTGCAACCGGCATTTGAACTCGGACTGCTCCCATGCCATGGGAGAACGCTACCGGATTACGCCACTGGCCCAACAGAACTGTAAAACCCTAGCTTCTTTAAAAACTTAATTGTAGGAATGGCTCTGTAGAAAGTCGTCAACTTGACCAGAGAGGCAGCCCTATTATTCGTGCTTTCTATTTCTAACGATAACGACTCGCACTCGATGCACAAGATGAAGCAACGACTTCATCTGTGCGCAGAAGGAACGCGATTCCTTCTTGCACTCGATTACTATTTACTTAAATTCGAGCAACCGAACGAGACTTTCTACAGAGCCTGTAGGAATCTAATTTAGAAATCTTTAAATAACCCTTCGGTTTTATTCTAAATCATGGCATTTTCACTATTCAAAAAAGAGGCTTCGGTAAATGAAAGCAAGGAGTTTATGAAGCTGACACTAGAGAGAGATATTAGGGTTCATCTGCCGCGATTATCTAATGCGGTACAAGCCAATTTTAAGTCCAGCAAAGAATGGAAGACTTCTGAGGCATCTAAAATCATGTTTAGAGAGATGTACAGAGAAGATATTAAAAATGAAACTAGGCCTTTAACTTTGTTTAAAGAGATGCGCAGCGATCCTGCGTTTAAAGAGTTTTCAGATCATGTATTGCCAGTTCATATTTTCTTTGATGTGGGAAAGTATGGTCAGAAAGAAGCAGAAACAATACACACAGTAATTATTCCAGGATATACTGATGCCAAGTCAGCTTACAAAGTATATGGTTTCGTCGAAAGAAATGATGAGCTGCATTCTTGTAGTCGAATCTTCAATTCTTTAGGAGAAGCAGAGTTTGCCAAAGAGTTTTCAAACTTTGTACAGCAGGTGCAATGGAGACGAGAGTTTCCTGGGACGAAAGAGATAATTCCGAAAGTAGAAGACCAGAAGATAAGGAATACGCCGAGATTGAGATAGACTAATCATCCACCGTAAACAATCTAGAATCCTTCACTTTAAACAGCCCAATTCTTGCCCCCGCGTCTAGCCACCCATGGGCATAGTTCAATGCCGCAAATGCTAAAACATAATCTTTCTTCTTTTTCATGAAGTATTTAGCATCAGAATAATATCTAGACGCCATATCTAAGAAATCTTCTGCTTCTTTCAAACGAGTTGTGTCCAAAGCTTTACCTGCTTTATCTAAAGCTTCTTTAGTGATGGAGAAATACTTATTCAGTTTTTCAATAGTAATTTTGTCAGAAATCATCTAAAAAAATAAAATTATTTCTTCCACTCTCCTGGACGTCTTACCGTAATGGGAATCACTCCTTCACCGAATTCTTTGAGAGCAATCTCAATAGGATCATAGCGCATCTTTTCCAATTCTTCAGGAGATACTTTTACTAAGAATGGAGCACCCATGGATAATTGCAATGCTCTGGAGCCGACCATTCTGGCTTTCTCAAACTTAGTGTAATCAATCATCTCCCCTTCAACTGAACTTTTAACTGAAGTATGCTGATGAACTGTTGGTTTTTTCATTTTAGTCCCTCATCTTTAATTCGCTATTCAAAACTTTGCGCAGGAATTTGGCTTTATCCAAAGCAATGTCCACCATCTGGGATATCTCTTCAATGAATAAAGGGGCATCTCCGCCTTTTTGCAATGCCGAGATGATTCCGCGTTCATCCGAAGCTACAGATAAACGAGCATCATAGGCTCCTTCTTCTTCCTGACTTGGATCTACGATGAAACTGCCATTTATTTTGTACACCGTAACCACTAATGGTTCTTTCAATAAAGGTAATTTCTCACCGGTTTTAGTATGGTAATCAATTGCTTTGGTAGTTGGATCAACTTTAGGGAACTGTGCTGATTTTAATGCGGCTAACGCTGCCATAGCACAAGCATCAAATAAATTTCCAGCATCGTTGATTGTTATCAAGTCAATGGTAACAAACCAGGCCTTTTCTCCCGGAGTGATGCATAACTTTTTTACATCAATTGCTTTGGATTCTCTGATCCCTCTATCAGTTACTCTGGCCAATTCTACCGCTTTAATTCCCGGCGGACCAGGTTCGTAATTAGGACTTGATAAAGGCAATAATTCGGCATTAACTGAAATGCCCCCCTCATCAGGAGTGTCGTTGTAAGGCTTTTCGATAGCCATTTTTACTCCCGCCATTACTACAGTATTTCCAATCTGAACTTTGGCCGAACCTTCAGCAGTCCAAGAAATATTCAAATCAATTTTAATCGGATCGCGGTAATCTAGCAATCCTCGTCCATCCAATCTTTTTCCCTGACTGGCCAATTGAGATATGGTTTCTTTGTTAAGTATCATTTTAATTCACTTTTTTCTCCATTTAGTTTCTTAATTTATTTTCTTAATTTATTCTTTAGTAAATTTTTCTTTAAGCGCTTGTTTCTGGATTTCGTAAATTTTTTCAGTGGCAATTTTAGCCATCTCCAGCGCTTTCATTAGGTCTGCTTTAGATATTTCTCCGTCCATCTGCAGCAAGGTAATTTGTTTTCCGTTATGAGTCATAGCTACCGGAATATCAGATACGATTGCCGGATAAGCTTCCTCATTGTAATTTAAGTCAGCTACAACGGTGCCGTCAACTTGTCCTATAGCTACAGAACTAATAATGTCTTTCATAGGAATACCCGCATCGGCTAGAGCTATGCCAGCAGCAGAGATAGCAGCGCATCTGGTTCCTGCATCGGTTTGAGGCAAGTCTACAAACACATCTACTACTGCATTAGGAAAAGCAGATAAATCAACTACTGAATCTAAAGCATTCATCATTACCATAGAAATTTCCTGCGAACGCCTGTTCCCGCCAGGCCTGATTCTCTCTCCTGAACCGGAAAAAGGCATCATGCTGTAGAAACAGCGTAAAATTCCTTTCTTAGGATTCTGCTTGAACTTAGGAAACATTTCCCTAGGTCCATATACTGCGGCATAAGCGATAGTATTTCCCTGTTTGAAGTAAGCTGAGCCATCGGCATTAGGAATTACTCCTGCTTTAGCTTCGATTGGTCTTAGCTCGTCAAATTTTCTTCCATCTACGCGTTTAGTGTAAACCATTTTAATTCATCTCTCCTTCTGCATGACTCTCTGCTGGACTAATTACAGTTCCAGGAACAGCATTCTCATTCAGGAATTTTTCCATCTTTTCAGTCAAGCCTTCTTGATGTGCTTTTTCTTCGACTAATTTTATGGCGCGCACGGTTAACATTTCATTTTCAGGGGTTCCTTTCACCCAAATTACTCCATTCTGTCCTACGGTTATTTCGCAGCCAGTCTTGCTTTTAATTAAAGATATCATACTACCCTGTTTTCCAATCACTCGTGGAACTTTCTGGTTGTTGATTTTGATAACTCTTCCGCCGGACACTTTAAACAATCCCGGTTCTTTCATAGTCAAGTCTATCAAATTTTGAGAAGTTACATTAATTATCTTCACCACCACATAATCCCCGATAGAAATTATTCTGCTCAAATCTTCTTCTTTTCGGACAAATCTAGTAGTAGCATCTTTAACATTCAGCATAGCCGAATAAGCTGTGCCGGTATCAATACGCCATCCTATCATGGCTATGTCAGTAACTTTTCCAATGATTTTATCTCCTATCTTAGGTATATACGGTCCTGACAAAGGTGTTATTTTAATTACCCTTCCAGAAATTCCTACCAAACCTAATGCTTTGGAGTAAATCTTTTCATGTTCCCGATAAGTATTCTCGCCGGGAAGAAAATCCATCCCTTCGGCAAGCGCTTCTCCAGGAATTACAATATCCCGCTCATGCGCGATTATATTACTCATTTTATTTTTTCTCCGTGAACACGCTTATACTTTACTCTTATATTATACTCTTATTATACACTTACATTCTATGTTCACTATTGTTTTCTTCACTTTTACTTAGAATTGGGGGCTACTTTTAAAAGGTTGTGGTGGGAAATGGAGAAGTTGAGTTAATCAGGAAAAATGGCTGAAAATGAGATAAAAATAAGAATAAACTTTACTTCCCGTACTTCTTCAAGTCGTCTCCGCTGAGCTTAGTATACCTTCTTTCTTTAGCATCTACATAAGCTACGTCGATTCTTTCCAAGTTGAAGTCGTCTTTAAGGAACTCTTTGAGCAGAGATAAACCTAGCTTTATGCCCTCTTCTACGGACATATTTGCTCGATACCGCTTCTGCAATACCGGCTCAATTTCAGCATCTCCTTCGCCGATAACGGCGGCTTTATACTGGAAATATAATCCATAAGGCTCGGTAAGGAATAGTCTGATAGTCCCATCTTCCTCTACTCCTCCAACTAATAACGATACTCCAAATGGTCTTAGTCCGGCTGATTGAGTGCATATCTGCTTCAAATCGCACATATCTTTTACGATAGACAGCACATCTATTTTAGAATCGTAAGTTACAGAATGCTGCTGAGCTTTTAACTGGGCTCTATCTATCAATACTCTGGCATCAGAGATAATCCCTGAAGCTGTAGCTGCAATGTGGTCGTCCACTTTAAACATCTTTTCCACTGCTTCCGGAACCAGAAGCGGAGATGTGATTCTTTTGTCAGAAACTAATACTATTCCATCTTTACAGGCGATTCCTAACGCAGTTGAACCTTGTTTTACGGTTTTTTTAGCGTATTCTACCTGAAGCAATCTTCCGTCAGGAGAAAACATAGTTATACTTCTATCATAGCCCATCTTATCAATCATTTGTTTATCCATTTAATTCACCTCGTTAATATAATCAGTTTAGAAACCATCTCGCTCACTTGCTCGAATCGCAGCACATTGGAATCGAGCATCGTATGCGGGTCGCCATAAGTTGCACACAGTTTGCCCGAATAATTGTGCTAGCTCGCTGGCCATTTGGCGATGGTTTCTAATTTTTAGCTTTACTCTTCTCACCAGCTTTTTTAATGCTTCCGGATACTATCACTGACTTAATAATTACAGGGGTGTTTTTAATACTTTTGCATAAAGCAACCCCCATTTTAATTTCATCCACAAATTTATTATTTACTTTGAGCAGGAATTTTTGTGCTTCTTGGTCAAATTTTTCATCTACATAAATTGGTGCAGCTTTTCCCATTCCTAACTGCCCCAGGAAGGAGCGTAACGCTTCATCTACAGACGTTTTTACCTCAGGCAGAGAAAACTTTTGGTCGGAAATGATTTCAAAAACTACATACCGCTTTTTCTGGCGCAGTGAAGGCATCAATCCCATCTTAAACCCCCTTGCTTCCGCGTTCAAGCTGGTCTTTTAAGTGAGCAAGATGGATGGAATATTTGTGCTGAGTCTTAGCCGGTAATTTAAGATAATGTGTGTATAGTTCATCATAAATAGTTTTCATCTCTGCAAATCCGGCTTGAGCTGAGCTTTGCACCAATTCTTCCACCTTCTTCTCCGCTTTAAGCTGTTCTTCTATCTTTTCCCGCAATTGGACGATTTTGGAATAAAAGTTGGATTTATTCTTCTCAGATACTTTCAAGTACAGATTGTAAACTTCTTGGTAGGCTTCTTTAAGGGTTTCGGTAGATTCATCGTTAACGGTACGCATCAAACGATTAAGTTTCTTTCTCAGTTTACTGTGCGGGGTAAATTCTAACCAAATCATGAATATGAGGAAAACAATAACTACCGAGAACGCGATAATAGCGATGGTGATTAACGAATCATTGGAACTGGTTTCTGGTGCTGCCGTATCTATTCCAACCTCTCCTCCAATCTCTTCTGCAACTATTTCTGCTCCGGTAACTGTAAGATTATCAGAATTAAAGTAAACTACGGCTGAAAGTGCGACTAGGACTGCTATTAATATTCCTCCTGCTACAATTCTGCCTCTTTTTGTTTTAAACATTTTTATCTTAACAAAATCAGAATAATATATAAAACTTTGGACTCGCCGGCGCAGAAAAGTGTACTAGTTACAGAAAAGTTTAAGCGTTGGCGATTAATCTAAATGTTTTTTACAGTTGAATAAATGTATTTTATGATTCTTATCTTGGTCTATTTCAAAAATCGTAATACTAGTATTGTGAAAATTTTCGATTGATTTAATATCTTCCGATTTTTTATTGGTAATTACTGCGACTAAAGCTTTGTTTATTCCATTATGTCCTGCAAGTAAAACAGTATCATTTGGATGTCTGGTTAAAACTTTATACAAGAAGTTTTTAGCTCGGTTGAACAATTCTTCTGATGTTTCCCCATCTTTTGGAAAGATTCCAACAATACTTGTTGTTTTTGAAAAGCCAAGTTCTGATTTTTTCTTTCCTTGCCATTCTCCTAAATATTTTTCTCTTAAATCTTTAACAAATTTAATTGGAACATTTGAATGGTATTTTGCTATTTCTTTGGCAGTTTCTGATGTTCGAGCTAAATCACTGGAATAAATATAATCAATCTTTTCATCTTTTAATCTAATGGCAACCTTCTTTGCTTGTTCAATCCCTTCTTTAGAAAGGGTTCCAGGCAAATGACCTTGAATTATTCCGGCTAAATTTTCTTCTGTTTCACCATGCCGAGTTAGGATTAATCTCATGCTCACTTCCAATACAACCCAAACAGCTTATCCTTCAATTCAGAAATCTTTACTCTAGTCTGTTCGGTAGTATCCCTATCTCTTACCGTTACACAGTTATCTTTCAATGAGTCAAAGTCAACCGTTATTCCATATTTTATCCCGATTTCATCAGCACGGGCATAACGACGACCAACCGCAGCCGTTTCGTCATAGAAGCAAGAATAACATTTCTTTAAATCGTTATATACTTCCCGCGCTAATTCTACAATTCCCTCATTATTCTTTACTAAAGGAAATACGGCACAATAAATTGGGGTGAGCTTAGTAGGCAGTTTTAGAACAACGTAATCTCTTTCTTTATTGTAATGGTAAGCTAAGTCCAGCAGCATATATACTGACCTATCTGCTCCGAATGATAATTCCAACACGTGAGGAATGAACTTTCTGCCGGATTCTTCTTCCATAACTTCCATGCTCTGTTTAGAAACTCTTTGATGACCAGCTAAATCATGATCGGTGCGGTAATGCAGTCCGCCTATCTCTGTAAAGCCTAATTCATGCAGCTCCACTTCAATATCGAAATGGTATTTGTTATAGAATGCTTTTTCTTTGTCGTCCAATTGATATAATCTGAATTTCTCGGGAGGAACTTTTAATTCATCCACATAAAACTGTTGTATCTTAGCCAGATGATATACATAAAATTGAGGCAGACCCTTCTTAAGTAAATCGCCGGCGGTTCTTTCTACAACTTTGTCTTTTTTGCGGTCTTCTTCCAGCAAAGTGCGCAGTTTGTAATTTTTAACGTCAGAAAAGTCAGGATGTGATTCAATCTTACTTGGATCAAAAAATATCTGTAGTTCAGTTTGAGTAAATTCACGCTGTCTTAACGTAAGATTCCGAGGAGATATTTCGTTGCGGTAAGCTCTTCCGACGATAGCTAATCCTAACGGCAGTTTTTTGCGCTGGGCTTCATACTGCAGTTTGAAATTGACATAAGGAGATTGTGCGGTTTCTGGACGAAGATACGCACGGTTTCCAGTAGTAGCTCCCATTTGCAGCGGGAACATCATGTTTAATACGGAAACTGGCTGAAAATAAGATTTACATTGCGGACATACTAATTTATGCTTTACGATAAGCTTAGTCAATTGTTCGGCAGAGAAGCCTTCAGTTCTCTCTTTAATATGTGTAGTAACAAAATGGTCTGCTCTTTCGGCGAAATCGCATTTGGAGCATTTTACAATGGGATCGATAAAGTTTTCCAGATGTCCGGAAGCTTTGAATACGTTTTCATGCATTACATTAGCTGCTTCGAGCTCGTAGAAGTTGTCGTTCAATCCCAAAAAGAATTTTCTCCATAACGCTTCGTAATTATGTTTAAGCAGTGTTCCTAAATGTCCATAATCATACAATCCGGCTACTCCTCCGTAGATTTCGCTAGAGGAATAGATAAATCCTTTCTTTTTGGCAAAGGAAGCCAGTTCTTTAAGTGTAAGTTCCATGATAAGGTGGGAGGAGTAAAGGATTTATTAAGGTTTGTGTGCGATGCCACAGACGAATAACCACTTTAAAATAACAAAAAGCTTAAATAATCCGCCGGTTTTAAGCGAAAAGTAGACAAAATACACTCGAAGCATTAATTTACCAAACAAGTAATGCTTCTCGTAATAGTCAAAATGCCAACCTATCGACTTAACATGGACCCACTACAACGTTTATTAGAAAAAGTATCTTACTCGGGATTAGCTGAAGGAGATTATACTTCACCGTCAAGACTTTCTATTCGCCGTATTCCATTTCCTTCTGCTCCAACTCGTGCTTCAGTGATTAGAAGGCTTAGTGGACCATCGGAAGATTATACTTTGGGTGCAAGACCTGACCCTTACCCACAAATCAATCCCTCTTTTTGAAGTCTAACTCCCTCTTTTAATCCTAAAAAAAATTTCCATCCTTCCCAGATGCTTTGCCATC
>JAGVMW010000017.1 GCA_020053615.1 archaeon
TATTGTATCATGTGGAAAATTCATGGTCTGAGGAAACCGACCCGAGCGAAGCGAGCATGCCACCGGTCTGTGACCGGTGGTGGTCGGTTTCCGATTGACTCGTGGCAAACTCTTTTCTCTTCTTCAGAGGTCATTAGTTGAATGTATTCTTCGGGTAATGGAATTACACCAAGAAAACGCATTGCTGGAACAAAATCGTAAATAACTCTTTCCTGATTATCTTTTGTTACAGGAATTTCTACTGCTAATCTGTTTTGTTCATGCATCCCATTTTGCAGTGCATAGTTTAATGTTCGTAATGTTCTTCTAAATCCATTTACCCCTATTGCATTATTGTGTTTAGCTTCAACTGTATCTCGCAACGAGATAATTAAAGAAATATCTCTAGATGCTAGTTCCTTTACATCTTGCTCTCCTAATAAAGAACCATTTGTAAAAATAACCATACCTAAACCGGAATCTGTTACTCGTTCAATATAATCAAATGCTCCTTTCCATGTGAATAACTCGCCTCCACCACCATAGACGACTGCTTCAGTTCCATGATCTTGCAGAAATCCAATTATTTCATCTATTGTATCACCAGAATAAAATGGCCCATCTAGTCCTGATTGAAGCCTGCTTTTATCCTGTCCTGTAAAGCACCCCATACATCGCTGGTTGCATGCTGTTGGAAGCATCACATAAGCAAACTTGAAATGAGGTTTTTCTTCCTCTCCATTAGCCCAGCGCAGATTGTGCTGAACGACTTCTTGCGCAGAATCATCTACCATATAATATTTTAATTGGGGAATTAATCGCTCTGGCTGTTCAGTTTCAGGAATAAGTTTTCTTCCAACAATAGCAATACCACTAGGAGAATCTTCTAAGACCGCATCTAAGTTAGGAAATTTCATCTTAATCTTTCTCCAACTTCTTCTTTTACCCGTTTCACTTCAGCAATTACTTTCTCAATCTCTGCTTCATCGTATTCTCTATAACTCCCAAAATTATAGCTGTGAATACCTAATCTGCGATATTGCTCTTCCAAGTTCATAACGCATGAATTGCCGTAAAACTGAACATCACCAAAATGGTCGGAAGTGATAATCCCTATTTCGTAACTTCTTTTGTCATCTCTAACAGAACAAAGTTTATGATGGTGTTTTCCTCCTAGTTTATCTGCAACTTCTCTGACGATTTCAGACAGTTCTTTACCGGTTCTTGGTGGTTGCAGTTCAATAGTATAGGTTATGTGCGGGTTCATTTCGCATTCCTTCTACTCCAAAAAAGCACGGTATTTGGTTTAATTTCTCTTATGTTAAGATAATCTATATGTTCATCAACAGGAGCATAAAGCCGAACTTTCAGAGGTGAATTCTCAGTTTTACTCTGTTCCAAAGCAGCAACATTCCGAGCAAACCGACTATTATCTTTAGTACACATTCTGTCTATCATAACTAAATCTGAACCGCTTTCGAGCAATGATTTACATTGGTCATTAAAGTACCAAGTTCGATCAATTGTTTTTACTGGGACTCCTAAAAATTTAAATTCACACACATATTCATTTACTTCTACAAAATCGCTGTTTGCAGAAGGTACTTTTTCAGGATCTTCGTTTTGTATAACTCTGTTGTAAAACAGTTTGAAACAGCTTATTCTACGTGACTGGCAGTTCTTTGATTCTGGAAGTAAGGTTCCTTCTAAATCACCCCAGTCAATACCCGGCAAATCATTCCACAAGTCTACAGGAACGTATTGCAGTATTCCGTTGCTTTCTGCTGCAGTTTTTTTGATAAATTCTAATGTTTCTGTTCTCTCAGTATCAAAGCTTTTGCTGGGAGCTGAACTGGTAACACACTTGTAACCAACTATCCCTGTCAGCGCCAAGGCTACAAGATTTACTTTCAAAGTGCCCAATTTTACCATTGTTTCAAGTTCCATCTTTATTGTCCCCCCTATTTAATTGTTATTAACTTTTAAGTAATAACTACATTTTACACAACCAAATATATAAACTCTTTTATCGGAAATCTTTATCTTTCCGCAAGATTTAAATAGTTATTAAGATTATGTGAAAAAATGAGCTTAAACAAGCCTAAAATCCAAATAAAACAACCTGCTACAAGAACTATTCACTAACTGAACATTCAGTCGGTGAATACAAAATCAACACCAAACAAACATGACCATCAAACTCGACCTTTCAGACAAGAAGCTCCTCTATGAACTAGACCGAAACAGCCGCCAGTCCAATAAACAAATCGCCAAGAAAGTTGGACTCAGCGAACAAGTAACCGGCAACAGAATTAAGCGATTAATAGATAACAAAATCATCGATTATTTCCATGTTAAAACCAATCCGATGGCTTTGGGCTATTTCCATGCCAAGTCTTATCTCCGTTTCCATAATCTCACCCAAGAGAAATATGCTCAATTGGTTGAAGAATTAAAACATCAGCCCAGAATCTTCTGGTTAGCAGGATTAAGAGGAAAATATGATTTAATCGTTTCTATATATATTAAAAGCATCGCTGAATTCAGCCAAAGATATCAGGAACTATTTAAGCAGTGGGAACCATACATCTTAGACCGAAAAATTCTGTTCTTAGAAAAAGCATTTACTTATAATCAATCTCATCTCTGGCCTAAACAGCCGCATCAGGAAATCATTTATACCCAAGGCAGTGAAGAAAAAATAGAATTGGATGAAACTGATATCAAAATATTAAAAATTCTCAATCAAAATGGCAGAACTTCATTGGTAGAAATAGCTAAACAAATTAATATCAGCGCCGATACCGTAAATTACCGCATTAAGAATCTGGAAAAGAAAGGATTGATAACCGGATTCGGCACTAAAATAAATTTCTCAGAAATGGGTAATAATTATTCCATTATCTTCTTCAAGATGCAGAATATGAACTCTGAGAAATATCTTAAACTAGAGACGTGGGCTAAGTTCAATCAAAAAGTAGTAGTTCTAATGAAAACTTTGGGAGATCATGAAGTAGAAATTGAATTAATCACTTCAAGCCAAGAAGAATTAGACCAAGACATCAAGTCTCTAAGAGAGGAATTTCTATCCGAAATCAAAGATTATGAAATATTGGAAGTGACGAAAGAGCATAGGTTGACTTATTTCCCGTTCTAAAATCCACTCCTGTATAGTACCGAATTAGGTTTACATCAAAAATCAAAAAATCGTTTTTAAATGCTTATAAACAAAAACCCGACCACCCCATATACTTCTTTTTTTCAA
>JAGVMW010000003.1 GCA_020053615.1 archaeon
AAGCGTTAATCAGTGTGACGAAAAGCAAAGCTACGGATGCTGCAACTAAAATTCTTCAAGCTAATGTAGGAATACTTATTGCCGGATTCGACTTTGGAGTGTATCAAGCTAAACTGGCTTCAACTTTAGAAAATATCTCCAGTGAATATACGGGCGAAGTTCCTGACTTTTATAATCCGCTTAAAGCCCCGCAGAACTTTACTGACGTTGGGGCGTTGGAAAATGTTGATAGGGCACTGAAGAAAGCAATATCTAAAAAAGGCAGGGATAGAAGTGGTGCTACAGCTTCTCCGGATAGAGAATATTATACACAATACACTTCAGAAACGGCCAAAGCCGTCGAGGATGATGGATTTGATTTGGGTATGGTATGCGCTATTGTTGATAGGGGGATTAACGTAAGAGGCCGGAAAGGTTTTGGAGGAAAAATCATGTTGGCTGAGGTTCTAAAGAAGAAAGTGTCTGGATTTTATAATGGGAAGTTTGACGGAAGAGTTTATGAAAATAATTTACGTAGTATGGTCACTTGCGGAGCAATGTTAGAACAACGCCAAGCCGGAAAGCCGACCTATTCTCTGGCTACAAAACTTCCCGATAGCGTTCCTGCATCCATTAGAGAAGTGCTGCAGCCGTTTTATAGTCGGAGTAACTAATCATTTAATGCCAAACGTACACGCAAATGGATAAACTAACTTTTGGAGAAGCAGCACGTGAATATGGATTTGACTTGTGCGAGTTAGTTAGAATTATCCAGCAGGAAAATATGAAATATGAATCAGTTGGGAGCGATATTCTATTACCCGAAGAAGAGTTAATCAAATATAAACTGCGTCAGCCGGATTATTCCGTAGAAGATTTTAAAAAAGTAGCAGAGAAGTATTCTGGAGATAGCCGGGAGCTGGAAAATATAGCTAAAGTGCTTATCGAGAGCAGGAGATTTGAGCTGTTATTCGTAGAAGGAATGGAAGAAGCTAAGCCTATCAACCGATTGTTAGAAGAAGGAGAATACGAATTTCTGTATCTTCTGTTTGAGGAGCAGGAAGGCATCCGCAGAATAGTCATACACGAATTTGGCGCTAATGAGCCTTTGCTGGCAGCAGAAATGGGAGCACAGTATCAAGATTGGGAGTTAGTGAAAGAAGCACTAAAATATACTTCCATTACGGCAGTGATTGAAACCTGCCCGGCAGCGCGTACTAATTTAGGCTGGTTAAGAGGGGAGATAGATTCAGAAAGACTTAGCGAAGCCAGCGATTATCTGGATGAAGTTAAAGAAGCTATCGCCAGAATTGATCCTTCAGTGGTAAGCTCCGCAGGGGAAGAAGGAAAAGTTATCCGCAGAACCAAAAGCATGGAATATAGGGAGATGTTAGGATTAATATCCAAAATACGCCGGGCAGTTTCTACAGAGATGGGAATAAAATTGCCTTCCAAGGTTCACTTTTCTGAACCGCAAGGAAGTTACGGCAGTATTGGCTATGACCGAGGAGATTTATTCCACGAACAGGAGGGATTCGTATCATGAGCATAACTTTAGGATGCAGCCAAACGCTTGAACTGAGGCAAGAGCATAGACAGAGCATTGAGCTAAGCCAAAGGCTGTTGCAGAAACTGCCAGAAGAATTTACCAATTTCTTGAATATCGAGAAAGATGAAGATAGAACTTTGCTTAAAGTTTGTTTGCCTTTTCTTACCCTGCACGAATATTCGCATCCGCTTCAGGCGAAAGGGTTAGTGTATGTCCCGCAAGTAGAAGAGTTAATTGTAAAAATAGCAAATATGGCTCAGAGAGATTACCATCACAATGCTAATGAAGTGGGAATTGATAAGTCAGCCATGCTTCTAGGACCAAGAATTGGACATTATTCTCCGGTAGATATGGTCCGCTCGCATACAGCTATGATGGAGAGAATTTTCCGGGATTATTTTACGATTAATAAGTTTACTCCGGAAATTACATTTGTAGCCAGATTGTATGTGGAGATGAAAGAACATTTTATGACCGAGGGTGTTCTTCCCGAGCATAAAGCCAAGCTGGAACAATTAATGGGTTTGGCGGAAGGAAGATTTCCTGCGGAAGATTTCCATACAATTGTGGAACAATATGGAAAGGTGTATGCAGGGACTAATTTAGTTGGTGTAAATACGGGCAATCCTGCTACAGAAACATCTCATAAATTTCATTAAATCAAATAAGCAGAAATCTCCAAGATTCATCTTCGGATATGAATGCTCGTAATAAGCAAGGAGATTTCGCTATATTTGATTTTAGAAAATCCGAATTAGAAAAGTGGCGAAAATCCCCCCCATTTATGGTTTGGGATAGCCACTTTTTAGGATTCTCTTTAATCAAATAAAAGCGGGCCGGAGGGGATTTATACTTTTACGCCATTAATACGAGCAATTTCTTTACTTTCTTCTTCGCTAAGGAACGTGCGTCCGTCTGTTGAGATTTGAAATGTAGTAATTGTTAAAGGTGTTTTTCCCACATATTTCAGTCCGAACCATTTCTTAGTCTGTTTCTTAAAAACGGCTTCTTCAAATTGTCTGGTTTCTGTGGGAAAGTGTTCTTGAATGTAATTGAAGATTTTCCCCAATCTCTCTGCTTCAACAATACCGCTGTCGTGGCTCTTAGTGCCGATAGTTCCCCCTTGCCGGTTGCCAAATACCAAACTGATGTTACGTCCACCAATCCGAAAGAGTAGCCCTTTTTTACACTTCGAAACAAGCAAATGGTCTCCGTACTTATCTGTAATAGCATCATCCGGAATTTGCTTGAATAATCTCCAATGTCCAAGTATAAAAGCAACAATTAAATTGGACAATATGGGGCGAAGTTCGGGCTATGAAAAACCCTGAACTTACTAAATAGTTAATAGAAAAGTTTATTTCCTCGTCGATAAATCTATCTTTTTATGGT
>JAGVMW010000133.1 GCA_020053615.1 archaeon
ACATTGAATCATTCCTATCACCTCATGTGAGGAGAAAGAACACTACTATTTAAATATGCCGAAGATTAAACACTATCCCTTTTTCGTTAAGTTTATATTCTCAAACATTAACCTTGCCGTTTATGCCCAATCACACTTTAGGATTGCACCATTTCCATGTTCGTAAGAGAATCCACCAGAAACATGAAAAATTTCCTCATCCAAATAAATTAAAACGGATTGTTGACAGATTAATTTATGGAGTTACTTTCTTTGGAATTATTATGACCTTGCCCCAGCTGCAGAAAATATGGCTGGACCATAATGCTGCAGGAGTATCAGCACTATCCTGGTTGGCTTACGCTGTCATCTCTGTATTCTGGCTCACTTATGGAATACTTCATCGCGAGAAACCGATTATCTTTGCTAACTCTTTCTACTTTATATTGAACCTTTTGGTAGCAGTGGGAGCATTAATCTACGGGTAATACGAGTAATACTTGAGCTTTCTAAAGCAGGTGCAGCACCATCAGGGCAAAACTCATAGAAAACAGAAGAAAGCTCGTTGCGAGGGGACGCTCCATCCGGGAACGCAGAGCTTTCGATAGTCTCGTCGAAAGTTTTGCAGGTGCTGCCCCTGCTTCTCGTGAAGTGGTATCGTCTTCTCGCTTTAGATACTATATTTAGAAAGCTGACGTTCCCCGTAGGGGGCATCCCTCTTGTCAGCCAGATGAGGAATATCGAAAAAGCTCGACTTTATGACGATACCACTTCAGAAAGCTCAAGTATTACGTAAACTACTCTTCTCGTCCGCCAAATGATATGTTCCATTAAACTTGAACAAGCTGAATCTATGCACACTATCGCGATTAGTAACTAACTTATTCTCTTTAATAAAATTCCAATATTCACCGGAAGGAATCTCAAACCGCAGTGTCGTAGTATACTCTTCAAAATTATCTTGTAAAAAATTTGTAAGCTCTTTAATGTCAGTAGAAGATTCTAAAGTAGAAAATCTCTTCCCAGGATTTATCTTAAGTTCTTTAGTAGGAGAATATTCACATAAGTACCTTTTCTTATCCACCGCACAAATGGATAAATTAAGCAACGCCACAAAATAATTATCCACCAGACAGCGGTTCAGCACAAAGAAATCGTGCGTAGGAAACTCTGATTTTAATTTCTGCTGTGTCTGCAGGGCTGCGCTTTCCATTCTTTCTGGAGAGTAACTTAACTCTGCTTTTAACAATTCATCATCTTGGAAGAATTTAATACTTTTACCCCGGCCAATGTAAGCAGTTAACCGACTGCACCTATCTTCTTCCCCATAAAATTCAACCTCTGCATTCTTAGATAAGAAAGGATACTGCTCCAACAACTTCTGAATATTCTCTAATGGACGAAATTCATATACTAAATACGACTTAGGATAATACTTACGCAATTCATTCAACTCTGGAAAATAGACCCCGCTGATGCGCAGCGAATCGCACAACATCACTTCAGACATGGCTGCTATTTTAACTGTATCTGAAGAAAGAGCATCATCATTAACAATCTGAGGCTTTACTGAAATATACTTCTGAAAATGAGCTAAGTTAACATTAATCTTCGCTAATAAACATCGCTGTTGATCCTTTTCCACCCCCATAGTGTTAATCCCTGCTTTACATAATTCCAGCAACTGCCCGCCGCAACCGCAGCTAAGGTCTAACACTTTAACCTCTCCAAACACTTCTTTTATTCTCTTAGCGCGGTGCCTGCCAAATTTAAGGGTGGTAGCATTGCTCAAACCATAGTCATCCACCAACAAATGTTCGTACAATCCTCGCTTATGTAAAGTCTCTATAGGATAAACAAATTTAGATAATCCCAATAATTCAGTAGGGATTTCAGCTTTTTCTTTTTTCAGCTGGCGAATCCGATTAATTTTATCAACTAACTGCTGTGACTCTTTCTCTGATTCGGTATAGACCTCATTAAGTACAGAAATAAATTCAATATCTTCAGTCACAACCACTCTCTACACCAAAACCTATATAAACATTATTGTAGTAACGACCACTATGGTAAAAACTGAGGGAAAGAAGCTGTGGAAAACGGTGTTATTAACGATTGGAGCTACTCTATTCGTTCTATTAATTTTACTCCCTTTAAGCTTATCTTTATTTGATGGTTCTCAGTATGGAAACGTCGCTTTAATCAAGATTCAGGGAGTAATAATCGGAGACGGAGCCAGTTCTTTTGGGGAAGATACTATCTCTTCCACTAAAATCGTGGAATTTATCCAAGACGCAGAAGAAAATTCTCAGATAGAAGCAATTATATTAGAAATAAACTCTCCAGGAGGCTCTCCAGTAGCATCAGATGAAATTGGAAAGGCGATTAAGAAAGCTAAGAAGCCTGTAATCACAGTTATCAGAGAAGTAGGCGCATCTGGTGGATATTGGATTGCTTCAGCTTCAGATCATATAATTGCTAACAAGATGTCCATTACCGGAAGTATAGGAGTATATTCTTCTTTCTTAGAATTCAGCGGAGCGATGGAAAAATACGGAGTAGGATACGAACGAGTAGTCGGTGGAGAAAATAAAGATATGGGAAGCCCTTACTTGAAACTAAGCGAAGATAAACAAAAAATTTTACAAGCTAAAATAGACAAAGTACACACTTATTTCATTCAGGAGATTGCAGCGAATAGAAACCTTTCCGAATCTAAAGTCCGAGAAATAGCTACGGGAGAATTCTTCCTTGGCAGCGAAGCGTTAGAGCTGGGCTTGATAGACGAATTAGGAGATAAAGAAACAGCTGAGAAGTATCTGAAAGACAAGTATGAAATCGAAGATGTTGATTACATAGTTTATGAGTCAGAGAAAGGATTGTTGGAAATGCTATCGGGGGTGATTTCACAGGGGTTCTTTAATGTGGGAGAAGGAATTGGGACTATATTTCTGAAGGAAAGTATAACACCATATCTACTAACTTAATTACAAAATGGCTTTACCAATTAACGTCAAAGAGCTAATCAACGGAAGAACAGTTGAATGGGAGAGAATTGAATTTAAAGAGAGCTGGAATCCAGTAGAGATTATGCATACAATTTGTGCATTTGCTAATGATTTTAATAACTGGGGCAGCGGTTACATTGTTATTGGAATTAAAGAAAACAAAGGTATGCCTCTCTTACCCTATTTAGGAGTGCCTACAGAAAAAATAGATTCTATTCAAAAAGAATTATTACGGATTTGTTATCTGATAAAACCAAATTATTTTCCTGTTGTTGAGCCAGTTGATTTTGAAGGCAAGAAAATTATAGTTATTTGGGTGCCTGGCGGACAAAATATTCCCTATCAAACACCAATATCATTGTCCGAAAAGTCAGGATTTGCATATTACATCAGAAGATTTAGCAGTACTGTAAAAGCAAAAAACGAAGAATTGAAAGAACTGATTTCTCATACTGGCAAAAATCCATTTGATGATCGGATTCACCATAATTCTGAAATTACTGACTTAAAATTGCCTTTAATCAGAGATTTTCTCAAAGAGGTTGGAAGTGAATTGTTTGAAACATCTTCCAAAATGAATTTTATAGACTTATGCAAGCAAATGAGAATTATTGGTGGAACTAAAGAATATTCAAAGCCCATAAACGCGGGATTGTTGTTTTTCAATGATGCGCCGCAACAGTTTATTCCTTATTCACAGATAGAAATTGTTGAATTTAAGACTGATGCTTCTGGAGATAAGTTATCGGAAAAAATATTGAAAGGACCGATTCATTATCAATTACGAGAAGCGCTGACTTATATTAAAAATTCGGTGCTGAAAGAGTATGTTGAGAAAGTCCCAAATAAAGCCGAGGCAATAAGATATTATAATTATCCATTTGCAGTAATAGAAGAAGCATTAGCAAATGCATTGTATCATCGAGATTATGAAATACGAGAGCCAGTGGAAGTAAGGATTTCTCGGAATAAAATTGAGATTTTAAGTTATCCTGGACCAGACCGGTCTATTACCGCGCAAGATATAAAAGAATATAATTTTATTTCTCGCAGGTATAGAAACAGAAGAATCGGGGAGTTTTTCAAAGAGTTGAAAATAACTGAAGGAAGATGCACCGGAATACCTAAGATATTAAATGCGATGAAACTAAATAAATCACCCAAGCCAATTTTCAGAACTAATGAAGAAAGGGATTACTTTGTGGTAGAATTGCCAATACATAAGAAAGCGTTACTTGAAGAGACCCTCAAAGAAAAAGAAACTACCCAAAAGACTACCCAAAAGACTACCCAAAAGATTTTGGAGATATTAACGGCTAAACCTTCAACCACCAGAGATGAACTAGCAAAATTGCTTGCTATTAGTCCTGACGGAGTAAAATACCACCTTACCAACATGACCAAGAATGGAATTATTAAGAGAGAAGGTGGAAGAAAACTGGGTTATTGGATAGTAACAGATAAAACTCTCGGCAGTGGTGAGAATAAATGAATGATATCGAGCATTGATACTATAAAACCGGTTAAAACTGGCACTGTAAATGGCATTGTAAACGGCACCATAAAATAATTTAAGAGGAATATGATAAATAAAAGAGGGGTAATTGTATTATTAACCGTACTTTTAGTTTTAACTATTTCCGCCTCTGCTGCAGTGGTAGACCAAGAAGTTCTAGATGCATTAGATTCTCAAGAGGAAGTTTCTGTAATCGTAGTATTAAAAGACCAGCCTGTGCCTGAAAGAGGAATAGGAATTGCTTCTGCTAACGCTGATGAATTCTCTCGAAGGAAGGAGATGATAAGTGGAGTGCAGGATATGGCGTTAGGAAAGTTAAAAGTAAGAGAAAGAAGAGAAGTTGGTAAGTTAGGGATTGCTTCTACAGAAGATTATGATTTTGACTTAAAGCACCGATATTCTATAATTAATGGGTTTTCTGGAAAAGTAACCCAAGAAGGAATGGATAAGTTAATAGCAACGGGACAAGTCAGCAATATTTACATTGATGGAATAAAACAGATTTTCCTGAACGATTCTAATCCATTAATCAATGCTGATGATGTATGGAACATCTCGGTTGGTGGAACTCAAATAAATGGCAGCGGGCAAACTGTATGTATCATCGATACTGGAATTGATTATAATCATACTGCATTAGGAGGCGGATGGGGAAATAAAATATTAAACGGTTATGATTTTGTAAATAGCGACACTGACCCTTATGACGATCATGGACACGGAACTCATGTAGCGGGAATAGTGGCCTCAACTAATAACACTTATCGAGGGGTTGCTCCTGAAGCTAAGCTTATTGCTATAAAAGCGTGTAATTCGGCAGGCTCCTGTTCCGATGCGAACGTGTTAGCAGGGATAGATTGGTGTATCAATAACGCCACTACTTTCAATATCTCCGTGATTAGTATTAGTTTAGGTGGAGGTCAATATACCACTTACTGTGATTCCAGCGTTAATGCACAATATGCTAACTTAACTAATCTTGCAGTATCCAGAAATATTTCCGTAGTAATTGCAACAGGTAACACTGGTAATGGGTATCTTAACGCTACTGCAGGAATTGCCTCACCAGCATGTATTCAGAATGCCACCAGAGTTTCAGCAACAACTAAAGCTGATGTAATAGCTAGTTATGCTTTCAGACATTCTAATTTTAGAGATATATTAATGGCCCCAGGTAGTTCTATCACCTCGACAAATGATGGTGGCGGATTCATTTCTGATTCTGGCACATCTATGGCTACCCCCCAAGTTTCAGGAGCGATAGCGTTAATACGACAATATTGGAAACAAACATACAATCAAACCCCTACAACTCAGCAAATAATAAACAAACTAATTATCACTGGAACCAAAATAGATGATTCAGCTGGTTCAGGGATAAATTATTCTCGTATAAACCTTCTCGCCGCTATCCAGCCGTTCATCAACTTCACCAGCAGCAGCCCAGCCAATGCAACTACGATTACTGCAACCAACACCATAATCAACATAACTTCTGATGTTAACCTCTCCATTGCTTTATTAGAATGGAACAATGGTACGCTTACTAATTACACTATGAATTCCAGCAATGCTGCCAGCTTCTACTACAATATGACTGGACTAACTACTACCAATTACACTTACAAAGTATATGGAAATGATTCCGCCGGAACCTTTGGAGTAAGCGAAACCAGATTGATTATCGTCGACCAAACCCCCCCAAATATTACTATTTACACTCCGATTAACAATTCTCATTACCGGCAAGCTTTAAATTTAAATATCTCTCTGGCTAATCTCCAGTTGTCTTTCTCAAATTATTTGATAACTAACACCACTAATGCTACTTTGCAAACCAACACCAATAATTCCATTGGTTCAGCTAACTACTCTTGGACTGACTCAATTAACCTCTCCAACTCAACGTTTCCCAACGGAAATTACACTTTAACTGTATTCGCCAATGACTCATTAGGTAATTCAGCTACTTCCTCGGTAATATTCACGGTAGACAAAACCAATCCTAACATCATCAACATCAGCCTCCACCCCAGCATTGTTTACAACAATGATTCCATCACATTCAAAATAAATGTAACCGACAACATTGCTCTAAACACTTCCATGGTTTACTTTGAATCAAACTTTTCCACCAATTGGACGAATTATTCCATGAACAACGAAAATAATATCACTTTCAACTTCACTTTAACCGGAACCAGCAATCTTTCCAATCAAAGAAGTATTTTTTACAAATTTAATGCAAACGATTATGCAGGAAACACCAATACTTCTATCAATTATAATTTCACCGTGCAGAATAGAATCCCCTTTGCTCTAAATATTACTACTCAAACCAATGGAACAATTTTAGAATTAGGCAACTCCACCTCTTTCAATGCCACCGCTACTGATTTAGATGGAGATACTTTAACTTACTACTGGAACTTCAGCGATAACACTTCACTAGCAACCGGTCAAAATACCACCCATTCATTTAATTCAACTGGAAACTTTATTGTTATTCTAAACGTCTCTGATGGTTACAGTTCAAATTTAACTAACATAACCATAGTTGTTAACGACACCAGCCCACCAACCGTAGCCACTTTAACTTATGACACAGAATTACATCTGCAGCAAAATGGAGCAACCCTAAGTATAAGTGGTACTACTCAGGATTATTCCGGAATATTAAATCTTACTTTGAATTATAACGGTACTTTATTTAACCGAAGCTGTACCATCACTTCAACCGCTTGGAACTGTAATTGGACTATTAGCAGTTTAACTGTAGGTTCTTACAATTTCACGTTAGACTATGCTGATAACTTCACCACAACCCACACTAACTCTTCTACTTACTATTTCAACGTCACTTCTTGTTCTGACAGCACTAAAAACGGAGATGAAACTGCAACCGATTGCGGCGGCTCGTGCAGTGCCTGTTCTAGCAGCTCATCTTCCAGCAGCTCTTCTAGCGGTGGCGGAGGCGGTGGTGGTGGTGGAGGAGGAGCAGGTGGAGCAACTACTTATATTGTAAGCGATACACAACTCAACACTGGATATACAACTGCATTAGGTAAAGGCGACAAGATGAAATTTACCATTAGCGATGAAGAGCATTATCTTACCATGGAAAGTATGACTTCAGTCTCAGCTAGTTTTACAGTAATGAGTAAAGTTTACCATGCATTATTATCTTTAGGAGAAGAGATGAAATTTGAATTAGATGATGATAATTATTATGATATTAAAGCAAAACTAAACGGAGTAGATACAACTACCGTTAAAGCCAACATGACAATTCAAATGATTCATGAGCTAATGCCCGGAAAGATTACCACGACGGAAAGTAAAGCAAACAAAACTATTGTTTCTAATGCTACCAACATAACTTCTGCAGAAAATATTACTGCTCTAGAAATAAAGGAAGCGTTTAGTATAGAAAGTAAGGGATGGTTCTGGGAGTTATCCTGGGAAAAAACAATTAAATGGAGTTATTGGAAGTATGTTTTAGCCATCGCAGCAATTATAGGTTTACTTCTAATAGTACCAATTTGGGCAAAACTACAACGAAGAAAGAAGAATGTGAGTAAGAGTAAATATCCTTTCCCATAAACCAGCTCTGTCAAAATGCAGAATAAGAGCTGAGCATTTTGACTTAGGAGTGCGCGGGGTTGTCTAAAAAGCCCCCATTTTATTCTATTTAAATTCACAAAATATAAATACTAGTTTATCGTCTTTAATTGACAAAGAGGTGAACTAAATGGT
>JAGVMW010000116.1 GCA_020053615.1 archaeon
CGCAGGGGGCAGTTCCCCCTGTCGCTCTCGAAGATATAATCGCAGGGATTTTGACCTGATGATGCTCACCACGCTTCAGAATAGTGAAGTATTACTTTAATTCTATCCACCAATAAATTGATGTGCGTTCCTTTGTACTCACAATTGAAAAATACCGCTGGGATTAAGTAAGTGATTATTTTCTTAATTGGCATAGTCGCCATTAAACGCAAATCTTTAACACTCACTCGTGCTTGAATTACCGGAAAGATATTCTTTTCTTCAAATTTGTCCACTTCTTCTACCACATCTTTCCCATACTCCTCTTCACTATTCTTTTCTGCACTACCTAAAATATCAATGGCATGTCCGCCGTGCTGGCTTTTCCGTGTCCTAATATTAACCACCAAAGGCCTATCTACTACTCCGCACACTAACGCTGAGCCTACCGCTAAATTCTGAATCTCTGCTTCCGTTTCGGAAGTAATCCCTTCAATCGAACTGGTAATCGCTTTCAAATCATTAGGATTGGTAACTTTCAGAATTATCTGAGTGCTACATTGCGCCAATACTGTTTTCTGCACTAATGCCGGCCGTTGAGATATAACACATAATCCCAATCCAAACTTTCGCCCTTCAGATGAAATCAATCTAACAATTTCTGCGCTTTTAGCTTTTCCAAATCCTCGTTCCGGAGCAAAGTTGTGCGCTTCTTCTATCACTGCAAAGAAAGGAGGTATCTTCTCTGTCTTCCGAGCCGTAAATAAATCTTTAAGTAGTTTATACACTACTACATCTTGAATCTCTGGCGCAATACCTTTAAGATTTATGATAGAACATTTTCCCGGACGAATCAGTTCATTAAACGGAGTAAACGTTGCTGAAAATAATTTTAAATCACGCAAATAAAGTATAGTATCAATCAATCCCCATTTACTAGGTGAGTTTAATTGTTCCAATCCTAAAGTAATATTATCAAAATTAACCTCGGACAAATCTTTTATCACAGAAAACAACAACGCTTCTTGCGTCGAAGTTAATTGCAGCGGCAGCATTTTCATCAATTCATAACTGCCCATCTTTTCGTTCAATCGCAACGGGCGCACATCTTCTTTAACTTTCACGTCGCCATATTCCTGAATTTGTGCGGTATATCCTTTTGGTTCTAATCCAAATTCAGCCAACTTTTCTTTTTCTTCATTATTAGGAAATTTCAATGAAGAATATTCTCCATGCGGGTCGATTATCAGTAAAGGAACTCCTTTCTCCATAATTTCTTCAATTAACACGCCTACGGCATAACTTTTTCCTGCTCCCGATTTAGCCAATACACACAAATGCTTGGTCAGAATCTGCTGCAAATCAACGTTAATGGGAATTTTCTTTCCTTCTAGATAACCGATAAATCCGCCATTATCTTTCAGTTCAATTACACTGCGGATAAACTCATCTTCAGCTTCCAACACTTCTACTTCCATATCATAAGGTGTGCGTAATCCTTTAATTCTTCCATCCCCATCTTTAAAGCCGATAACTTGGCAATGAGCGGTAACTCCATCTGCAGTTCTCTCCAATTCGGTTATCTGGTTCAGCACAAATTGGTATTCGGGATGATGTACTTGCACAAATTGGAGCTTTCGAGCATGCTGAGAAGTAACTTTGAATTGGAAATGAGTAGTGCTTACTTTGCCGATTATCTTGCCTAAAATCATACATTTACGGTAAGAAAGGATGTTTATTAAGATTTAGTTAGTAGAGAGTGTGCATACAACGAATGGACGAATTACCACCACACTATCAACTGCATTCGATACAATGCAAATCCGGTCCACAGCACCAAGAATAAGTAGAATCCTCCCCAGAAGCGATGCAAAGGAAAATAATCTGACAGCCAATGTGTTTCCTGATGATGCCACTTGTGTTTACTCCAGCACATTACGTTGTAAACTAAGCAATCTAATAAGAATAAGTACCACAATAATCCTTCCAGGTAAATCGCCATAATTATCTCTTAAAATTTAGTGTGGTTATTAAAGATTTTGCTGATAGAGAGCATAATGGTTCATCCATGCTCCAATCTTTTTTGTTCGGATAAAACCCCACTTTTTAGCCCAGTTATCCGCATCAGCTTCCAATTTGTTTCCATCACTCTTCTTCCAGTTTCTTCCTTGCATTACGTGACCCAATTCATGCGCCAGTACATAGCGAAGTACAACTGTGGGAATCTTTTTAGCTACACTTAACTGCGCCACTTTGAATTTAGTTTTTGAATGAAAGTGCATCACTTGAGCAATAGCTCCTTCATGTATCACCATCATAATTAAATTATGAGTACAAGTCCTAAAATCATACTGAGACATAGAAAGTAGCACTTCTTGAAGCGCTTTACGCACTTTTGGATAGAGATGCAGACTTTGCTGCGATTTGATATACTGTTCTACTTGTGTTTTGGTAGGCATATGTGTTTGATGTTGTGGGAGTATTTATTCTTTTCTGATTAAATTACTTCTCTCCCATCGTCCACACCGAAAACATGAAGTTTCTTCCCTGCTTAATATTCCGCAACCCCGCTTTAACAAACAGCTCTCGCATCTCTTTCTTATTGTTCACTCGCACGCATCCTGGTTCAAAAAACTCAAAGATGCGCTGAACAATATCCGAAAAGAAATTTACATCCACAATAATTACTTTCCCATTTTTCTTAGTAACTCTCTCCATTTCTGAGATGGCTTTAGGCTGGTTGTAATAATGATGGAATGCTTCGGTAGAGATGACATAATCAAAATAATTGTCTGGAAAATCAAGTTGATGCACATCTCCTATTTTTAACTTCATCGAAACTGGAAGTTTTTTTCTAGCCTTTTTGATCATCTCTTCCGCTAAATCTAATCCCCATAGTTCTGAATTTCCCCCGCTTTTTTTATAAAAAGAAAGAAGCAATTCTCCGGTTCCGCAACTTAAATCCAAAATTCTTTTTTTTCCGGATAAATCCACCAGTTGAAGAGCTACTTGACGGAATTTTTCCATCCACAGGTGCGAAGGGTCATAATCATAGCTCTTCGCCCAAAGATTAAAGAAGCGCTTATTGCTTTTCAAACTACTTTCTTTGTTATCTTTTTTCATGTTTCTCTCATTGTACCTCTTATTTCTGGATTTTTCTAACACTTATTTATTGTGAATGTGCAACACATTATGCATCCAGCACACGCCAATGAAGCTCTCGATTAGGGCAATCACGCCTACGATTAATATTACCCAATTAGCCCATTCCCACTGGAACAAAGGTGCCCAAGGGCTCAGCCACCATACCCCTAGCACAAACCGGAATATCCTATCTAAATTTCCCAAATTTTGTTTCACCATTTTTTAACCTCCTTTTTTACCTATGCGTATAGCATCTTCGAAATCCACGTCGTGGAAATTGCAGAAGCCGCATCTCCGTAGGTCGAGTCGTTCCGCTCTGCTCCACTCGTGAGTTGCTTACAGCAACAGCCATCCCTCTGCGACTCTCTATGACATAATGGAACGGATTTCGACTTGATGATGCTATACATACCCTTTTACAACCTCTTCTGTTTTAAATGCAATGAATTTAATACCACGCTTACTGAACTGGCTGCCATCGCTCCGCCAGCAATTATGGGGCTTAACAGCCACCCTGTAAACGGATACAATATTCCCGCTGCTATTGGAATTCCCAGCACATTGTAAAACAACGCCCAAAACATATTCTGTCTAATCTTGCTCATAGTTATCCGACTTAATCGAATTGCTTTTGGAATATCCAACAAATTATTTCTCATCAATACAATGTTTCCTGACTCCATCGCTACATCCGTTCCGGAACCCATAGCGATACCTATATCCGCTTGAGCTAAAGCTGGAGCATCATTAATTCCATCTCCCACCATCGCTACTTTACCTCTTGATTGAAGCCGTTTAACATGACCAGCTTTATCTTCGGGCAATACTTCCGCAAAGAAATGGTCGATGCCTACTTTTTTAGCAATAGCGCGAGCAGTTCTTTCATTATCTCCTGTTATCATGTATACTCTCAATCCCATTCTACGCAGTCTGCGGATAGCTTCCGGAGAATCTTCTTTAATTTCATCAGCAATAGCAATAATTCCCACTGCCGTTTTTCCTTCACTTAATATAACCGTAGTTTTACCTTCATTTTCTAACGCAGTTATTTTTTCTTTGAATACAGAAAGATTAGCTCTAATCTCCGCCATCAATTTTGGGTTACCTAAATAATATTCTTTCTTTCCAATCTTTGCTTTAACTCCTTTTCCCGGAATGGCTTTAAACCCAGTAACTTTCTTCCACGATACATCCCCCCCCCTAGCTTTGTTTACCACTGCTTCCGCCAGAGGATGTTCAGAATTCTTCTCCATACTTCCCGCAATCTCCAACAATTCTTTTTCTGAAATCTTATTAGTAAAAATATCTGTCACTTCCGGCTTGCCTTTAGTTATAGTTCCAGTCTTGTCGAATATAATTGCATTTAATTTGTGAGCAGTTTCTAATGCCTCTCCTCCTTTGATAAGTATGCCTTCTTTAGCCCCTTTACCGGTTCCCACCATAATTGCGGTAGGCGTAGCTAATCCTAACGCACAGGGGCAAGCCACTACAATCACGGCTACTGCCGCAATCAAAGCGAAGCTTAATTCTGACCCAACTGCGAAGTACCATACAATAAATGTAAGTATAGATGCCGCAATCACCGCTGGAACAAAGTAAGCCGAGACTGAATCAGCAAATCTTTGAATCGGAGCTTTCTTTCCCTGCGCTTCTTCAATAAGTTTGATTATTCGTGATAGAATCGTATCTGTGCCAACTTTAGTAGCTTTAAACGTGAAACTGCCATGTTTATTGATAGTTGAACCGATAACCGCATCATTTTTTTTCTTCTCTACCGGCATACTCTCTCCAGTAACCATACTTTCATCAATCGCTGAATGTCCTTCAATTATAGTTCCATCTACTGGAATTTTCTCTCCAGGCTTTACTAATATAATATCCCCCACAACTACTTCTTCGATAGGAACTTTGAACTCTTTTCCTTTGCGGATAACTGTTGCCGTTTTCGCTCCTAATTGCATTAATTTAGTGATAGCTTCACTAGTTTTACCTTTAGCTACCGCTTCTAGATATTTTCCTAGGATTACAAACGTTATTAACGTAGCCGAAATTTCAAAATATTGCATTCCGTCGGGAACGAACAGCAAAGCGTATATTGAATAAAAATATGCTGCGCTGGTGCCAAGAGCAATTAACGTATCCATATTAGAAGTTTTATTCTTCAATGCTGCCCATGCACCAGAATAGAACGATGCACCGATATAAAATTGTACTGGTGTAGCTAAAATCCAAATCAAATATTCTCTAAACGGAACGAAAGTAAACACCATGCTTAACAACAATGCAGGAACAGCAAAAATAGTACTTAACCAAAATTTATTTTTGATAGCTTTAATTACTTCATGACAATGCTGCAGTTCGCTTTTAACATCTTGTTCTTTGAAGATATGGCCAGTATAGCCTTTGTTCTTAATCGCAGCAATTAGTTCCTGCTCATTAGTTTGCAGCGAATCAAATTCAACATTTGCTTTTTCCGTAGAATAATTCACATTAGCAGACTTAACTCCTGGCGTTTTAGACAAGGCTTTAGTCAGGATAGTTGCGCAGCTGGCGCAGTGCATTCCGCTGATTTTAAGAGTAGTTTTTCCCATTTGTTAGCACCTTTCAGAAAGTTAATATTTTATCCGAGTCTTCAACCAATTTTAATAAATCTTTCATGGTTGAAATCGGACAAACACTGCTGCCACCTTTCTGTCTTGATTTTAAGCAAGTTCCACAGGCTAACATCTTCCCTTGGCTTTCAATGAATAAATCGACCTGTTCTTTTATATTATATCTTTCATCTTTAATTTCTTCTATTTCCACACCTTTATTCATCAGGAAAATATTTACTTTATGATTGGCTTTTAATGCTGTAACTCCAAACCTAAAAGCATTCCAAACAACCTCTGCTTCATTTGTTCCTACTATTATTCCTAATCTCATTTTTGGCCCCCCATTTAATTTTTACTTATTTGTCTTTCATCTTTCACCAGCTAGGATTTTACAGCAGTATTTTTCAATATGCGCATCTATCAGCTTTAGCAACGGCTTAATGGTTTTCTCATTTACTTGATAATAACAGCATTTTCCTATTCTTTCTGGGAAAACCATCCCGCAATGCTCTAATCGTCTTAAGTTATGCGACACCATAGTTTGCTCAAAATCGGTCAGCTCGCATATTTCTGTTACATTCTTCTTTCCATCCCGAAGAGCATTAATTATGCTAAAGCGGTTGTGGTTAGCCAATGAACCAAAAAATAGCCCATAAGCAGCATCGTGATTACATGATTTACGTGTCATATGACTAAATAATCATATGTACTATATAAACTTTGCGGAAGAAAAAGTATTTGTGTTTAGTATCGTAATTGGTTTACATTTACTCTTCTTTATAAATTACTGATGATTAAGACCGGTCGGGTGATGTAAATATGGCAAAACTAACTGAAAAA
>JAGVMW010000092.1 GCA_020053615.1 archaeon
CGAAAGTTCCGTCCGATACTTATAATAAAATCTTAGCCGTCGGGTTAAAGCTTGAAGATCTAAATCAAAAGTTTAACGGTGATAATCTGAGAAGTAAATACGAAGGAGGAACTCCAACAGCGCTTAAAGAAAGAGTTGAGTTAATAACTTCTTCATTGTGGAGTACCACATCAGCACCGACTACAACTTTTATGAAATCTTACGAAGTTGCTGCGAATAGTTTTAATGAAATCCTAAATTTATTAAATGCAGTTGGTAAAGAAATTGAAGCAATAGAAAAAATTCTTAAAGATAACGGCGCGCCATACACACCGGGACGCTTTCCGAATTTAGAAAATAAATAAAACCTCACCCGACCCTCCGGGTCACCCTCTCCTTAATAAGGAGAGGGACGGGGTGAGGTTAAATATTTCTTGACAACATTCTTCTATAAATTTAAGTTGATGTAGGGAAACTTTTCTTAAATTTCTTTTTACCCCGGGGAAAAGATGAAAGCTACTTTTTTAATATAGATTATTGATAGTATAATTAATAGTTAGATTGCATAATTATATGAGTAAAATACTATGACTGTTTACGACCATAGAGATAAGCCGGCTTACGATTTCGACACTGTCAATCCAGAGTATTCCACGAACGCATATATCCTTTCATGATGGTCATCTGAACATGATAAGTTGATTTCTACACTTATTGATGATTGGCAGTGGGATTGGCCTTGGCATGTGACTGATGAAGTTGAGAAGATCACTTCTTCCCAGACCATCGAAGATTGGCGAGCAAAAGATCCTGTTTGTGCGAGTTATGCTTGGTATAATGTAATAATGTACTTTGCTCTTTCAAGAGCTCAAGTTCAGGGCTTAACTGCTAAAATACGAAAACCGCTCAAGAAGGTCTGCCCTTTATGCAATCAAGAATTTGTTGAAAGTTCCTTGCCTGCCCCTTTAGTTATCAGGCTCGGAATAGATGGATTGGACTTTTGTAGTCCGTGTTTGCAGAGGATAGTGTTTAAAGGTACTGGCAATCCGTCCACGTCTAAAGAACAAATACTAGAGTACCTCAAAAACCTGACAAATGCACTACAACAAATACCGCATCAAGGGTTTGGTGAGGGAATGGAGGATCTTCGTTACTTAGACAAACATGAAAGAATAGAAATTATTAATTTACTCAAAGATAAGCCTACTGTAGGCAGAGTAAAGCAACTTTTTGGATCATGGTTAAAAGCACTCATCGATGCCGGTGTATTAGAGGATGAAACTCGGAAGACTAGTCGAGGCACTCAATGTATAGCAAAAGACGGACATGTTTGTTATTCTTTGGTCGAAAAGACTATTGACGATTATTTATTTCACCATAAAATTTCACATAAGAAAGAACCAATGTACCCTGATAGTAACATGCGTGCGGATTGGTTGGTAGGTTCAGTGTTCATCGAATTCTTTGGCCTGAAAGGTGATCCTAAATATGATGCAAAGATCAAGAGCAAGGAAAAACTATGCTCTGATCACGGCATTACTTTAATACCACTATACCCTGGGGATTTGGTCAGCATGAGAAAATTTGAGAAGAAGATATCAAATATTGTAAAAACAATTTAACCCCTAGCTCAGGCGGACGGGTTCAATACCCACTGTTTAGCTTTCACGTTAGCTTGAAAAAATGGAATCAATAAAAGATCTTATGCGTATCAAAGAAAAAGTCACAAAGTATTTAAGTATACGGAGAAAATATGCTTCTTTTTATGATTGGTTTAACAGAAAGAAAAACATTAAAGAAATTGGTATTACTCGAATATTTATGCTAGAAATGGAAAAACGTAGAGAAAGTATTTTTCATAATTTATCAGAATCAAACCAAGATCCTCCTGATGTTCTCGCTGAATCATTTACAGGAAACCTTATTGGAATTGAGGTTTGTGAGTTAGTCGATGAAGAAACTATAAGAAAATTCCAAAAAGGAAATAAGGTTGTAAAGAATTGGTCTAAAAAAGAGGTCATCGAAAAAATACAGAACATTATTAATTGCAAAGAATCTAAAGTGTTCTTTGGTGGTCCATATGAGAAGAAAATTTTGTTAATTCATACTGATGAACCTTTTCTTGATTTTGAAATATTTGAAGGTGCAATTTCTAAACAACATTTTGAAACAACTAATTATTTTAATGAAATATTTTTATTTTTTTCATATTCTCCTAAATTAGGTTGTTGCCCTTATATTAAAATAAAGTTTAGCTAGCCCAAACCTCAACAACGCCCGTCAGAGTCGGGTTAACTTTTTTCTTTAATAGGAAGTTCTAATTATATAAGTAATATCTCTTCGAAAGTTTTCTGAACCAGTCAATATCTTTATGCAGAATTTTTTTAATGTCGTCAACACGGAATCTCTTCGAGAATTTTAGTCTCACTCTGTCTGTTCCCATAACCCGGTCGAACATTTTCATTCTTCCATTGGTAGCAAGCATAAACGGGTTTGTATCGGGATATAGGTTGTAATAGACTTGCATAAAATAAAATTGCATTTCCAGCAAATTAACTTTTTCAAAATCGGTGATATGAATCTGTACACCATTTAAAATTTTATCTTTCCAATCTCCATAAAGAACTTTATAAGAGATCGGGCGGAATAAAACTCCGGGTAAATTAAGATCATTCATTTTGCCTGCAAGAGTGTCAGCATCAATCCATTCAGCCGCAAAAGTTTGGAAGAAAAGTGTATATGTAATCCCAATTCCAAAAACTTGAAGTTCACCCAGCACTCCCGTTGCAACAAGATAAGAGGGAGTTTCCATATTCGGAACGTTTGGAGAAGTGGGAACCCATATTAATCCTGTATCCTTAAAAAGCATATTACGTTTCCATCCTTCCATCTTCACAACTTTGAGTTTGCATTTAACTTTGTTACCGAGTGCG
>JAGVMW010000175.1 GCA_020053615.1 archaeon
ATTATTGTTGTAAATATCTAAGAAAGAGTAACTTACCTTCTTGACTAGCAAAACCACAGCTCACATGGCAATCTTGACCACGCCGAGCTAAACAAATACGCTTCTTTCTCTTACCCTTGCACCACATACGTCCAGGCGCCTTTCCCATTGGGCAAGATTATCTTTATTCGAGAATAGGATGCTAAGTTCTTATCCAGATACGCCATCTCTTCCGGAGATAGATATAGCACAAAACCATGCACGCTGTGTCCGCGGGCGGGAAATACTGAAAATAAAGTGTTTCCGTTCTTATGCGCCTCGCCTTTCTTGTAATCAAACAAAGTATCAAACCTTGATTCAACTACTCTGCCAAATGCTTTCTGCTGCACTTGGGCTTCCATCAAATTTCCATATACAAATACTGGTTCCATTGTAATTACCATCCAAATTTTTCAAATTTATATTTTAGTTCTGGTTCTCCGTCCAAAGTCCAGTCTTTAAGGCATCTGGCTTCATAATCTCCTGCACCGCCTACTTTAACCAAAGATTTATCTGCCTGATTTATGCGCTGATTTTCCGTAGCTGGATCTCCACATTTAACACAAATGGCGTAATGCATATTTATTTTATCTGCTAAGCACATTAACTTAGGAACATCATTGAATCCCTGACGATTGTATCCTCGTGGCAGACCTGTGCCGTGGAAATGATAACCTTCTCCCAAGAGTCGAGCAAACATACCAAAAACCCCTGGAAAAAATTGAATTTCATCTGGGAACACTTCACGAATCTCTTTGTGTTGATGGAGATAAGTTTCCATGCCAAATGCATCTTTAACCATAATTGCCGATATTTTTCCCCCGCTGTGCAAAGTTACCTGCCCCTCTTCAAATTCTTTACCTTCCTTTTCTCCATAACGAACATCTTCTTTCCATTTAAATACCACATAAGGAACCCCTTTGCGTTGCATTTTTATTTGTTCTCTACGCCAGGCAGTAGATTTCCCCGAGAACATGGGACCTAAGAATAATTCTAAAGTTCCAACATCCTGATTAGGTATTGGGGGAGCGTTGTGGTAATGATAATGATGGGTACATAACGGTAGAAATTTCCCCTGCTCTGAACTACTGCGATTAGCTTCTTCATTAGTGCATAAAGGATGTGAGCAAATTGCTTTGGCTAAGATCACTTCATCAGCTAGGGCCATCAATCCTGGAGCAGTACCATGAGGATAACATTCAGAATCCAAATTTAATACGGAAGTAATAACATCCCGATTGCTTCTTACCAGCGCATTAGTTAATTCTACTAAATCTGCAGGAAAATGTGACGCTCCCAAGATAATCGCAGTGCGGGTAGATGGTTTAACATTATTATAAATATCTTCCACTTTGTGAGTAACAATAGCTTTATGCCGACCAATATATTCTGGATTTGGATCATCCATAGGATGCCTAAAAATCAAAATATTACTATCTTGTTTGTATCCGCTGTCTACTACTGCATCGAGAAAACTTTCAATCTTTTCTGTTTTTTCGGATTGTACCGGACCGGAAATAACGGTAAATTTACCCTGAACGAAAGGCTTAGCATTTAAAGACATACTTTATCACCTCATTTTTAGAATAATGAACTTTGCAGGGGTTTAATAAAGGTTACTTCTTCGGAAACTATATTTTGGAGTGGTGATAACTATATATATCAGATAAACTGAATGACATCATGCTTCTCCGCCGGCTGAAATTGTACCATATTCGCTCTTATACTGACACCATTATCGATTTTCCTGCCGGCTCACTGCTGCTTTCAGGAGATATCGGTTCAGGTAAGTCTACTTTACTTCTAGCCATCGAGTTTGCGTTGTTCGGCTTATCTAAACCAGATTTACCGGGAGAAGCGTTATTGAGAAAAGGCAGTATTAATGGTAGCGTTGAATTGGAATTTACACTTAAATCAGGAACTGAAACCAAAGAAATTTCTATCAAACGCAACCTGAAGAAAGATAAAGATTCGATTAAACAAACTAATGGATACATAATCATCAATGAGGTAAAAAAAGAATTAACTCCGGTAGAACTTAAAGCGGAAATTATCTCACTGTTGGGTTATCCTGAAGAGTATGTAAGCAAGAACAAAAATTATATTTATCATTATACTTTGTATACTCCGCAAGAAGAGATGAAATTAATTCTGCAGGAAGAACCCGAAACCAGATTAGATGTGCTGAGAAAGGTGTTTAATTTAGATAAGTACAAAAATATCCGTGAAAACTTGCAAAACTATTTACGGCAGATGCGCAGTGCTTTAGCAGTAATGGGGGCGAAGATTGAACCGTTAGAAGAACAGCAAAGAAAGTTGGAAGAATTAAAAAAGGAAAAAGCGCGCTTGGAGAAGAATTTACTAGAGAATCTTCCGCGACAAGAGCAAGTTCGATTAAGATTAGCAATACAAACTTCAGAATTAGAACAGCTGGAACGAAAGCAGAACAAATTTGTAGAGTTGCAGCAGAACTATAAAACAATTCATCTGAAATTAGATACTAAAAAAGAGCAGCTGCAACAACTTAATTCTCAGCAAGAAAATTTATTGAAGCAACTCCAAGAGCTTTTTTTTCCGGAGGAGATTGATTTGACTAAAGTACAGCAGGAATTGAATGAGTTAGAAACGCAGAAAAACAGCAATATCCGCGAAGTAAGTTCTAATCAAGAAAGAATGACTCAATTACATAAATCAATCCAAGAACAACAGATGCAGATAAAGAAACTAGAAGTAGAAACTACAGGAATGGAAGAGAAAGAAAAATTAATAACGCAATTGGAAGAAGATATTAAAGAAAAAGAGCGCTTAAAAGAAGATAAAACTAAAACGGAACATAAATTAGATGAGATTAATTCTTCATTGAGCAGATTAAAGCATATTTTATTCCAAAGCCAAGAACTGCAGAAGAAGATTTTGTCTTTGGATGTATGCCCGATGTGTTTACAGCCGGTAAAAGAAGAGCATAAACACACTATTTCTACTGATGAACAGTATAAGATTGAACAAGCACAGAAAGAAGCAGGAGTTAAAGAAACGGAGAAAGAAGAACTTGCTCGACAGAAAAATGAACTTCTAAATCAGATTGAACATATACTAAAAAAAGAAAATCTTCTTTCTCGAACTAAAAGTGAGCTAACTCATTTAATTAACAGCAGAAATAGTTTAATGCAGTTTAAAGAGCAGCTTAAACAAAAAGTACAGGAAAGTAATTTGTTGATGGCTAAACTGGAAAGCTTAACTGCTGGAAATCTGATGAATAATGTCAACCAAAAAATTGCTGAATTAAGAGATATCATGCAAAAAATATCTCAACGAGAATATCTACTCAAACAGCAATTAGGATTGAATCAGCAAGGAGTAGTGCTTTCTACACAAATATCTGAACTTACTGAAAATAAAAACAGTTTATTTCAAGAGTTATCTCTTCAACAAGACAGTTCAGTACAAATTTCAGAACAAAAGAAAAATATTACTCAAAGTATTTCTGAAGAAAGAGAAATTTCTATTACTATTGCTCAACACAAAACTAGTATTCACAGCATTAGCGGACAGGAAGATCCATTGCAGCGAAATATTATCGTACTGACTGAAGAGAAAAGTAAACTGGTTCGGAATAAAGAATTAAGTTTTTGGCTCGAGGAGCAGTTTATTCCGCTCACCATTACCATCGAGAAACAGCTTATGCTAAGCATCCACCATCTATTTAATCAATTATTTCAGGAATGGTTCTCCATGCTGATGGATGATGAGAATATGGCATCGAGACTGGATGATTCTTTTACCCCCATAGTCGAACAGAACGGGTATGAGATCTCTTTTACTAATCTTAGCGGAGGAGAGAAAACTTCTGCTGCATTGGCATATCGATTAGCGTTGAATAAAGTTATCAATGATGTGATTCATGATATTAAGACTAAAGACTTACTGATATTGGATGAACCGACAGATGGGTTTAGTTCCGAACAACTGGATAAAGTGCGAGAAGTTCTGGACAGGTTGAAATTAGGGCAAGTAATTATCGTATCTCATGAGACAAAGATAGAGACATTTGTAGAGAATGTGATAAGGGTAAGGAAAGAAGGGAATGTGAGCACGATAAACTGAATCGAAAAACAGCCATTAAGATATATATCTCCTTCAATCGATATTGAATGATAGAAATCCATATATAAAGAAATTCTTCCGCATTCTCCTATGGATAAATTTAAAGCAACACATATGAATCTGCATCGAATTATCGGGTATTTAGAGAATCCGAATGTTCGATTGGATGATAAAGCAGAAGCAGCAAAATATAAAGTTAATGAGAGAACTTTAGGCATACTTTATGCTCAGGCAGTGGATAGTGCTCCAGAAAGCTATTCCCCGTCGTTGATGATGCAGACGGTCCGTTTTCAGAGCAATGATATTGCTAATAATTTCAAAAGGAGGTTCCAGCTTTGGACCCGGAACAGGATGTGGGAACGCATAGGTGATTTGGTTTTACGCATTCATACAGCCGATGAATTGGCAAATGAATATCTGCTTAAATTAGAATTCACTAAATATCCGGAAGATTCTTTAGAAAATTCTGTTTTAAATCTGGCAGCTATCGAAGATTTTGAGGGAATTGGAAAAAGATTGAAAAATGGTGCTAAAGATTATGAAGATTTTTCCAAAGCCAAAGAACGTGAACATGATAATTACCGTATTGCTCAGGAATATGTAAAAATTCTTGAGGCATTTAAGATATAATAACGTAAAAGAAAACAAACTGATGAGAGATGGTTCTGAAAAATTATGTGTTAGATACCAGCGTGTTGCTACATGATGGGAATGCTTTGTTTAATTTTGATGATAATCAGATTTATATTACTGATGTGGTGCAGGACGAGTTAGATCTGCATAAGACTGATCGCGGAGAAACCGGACATAATGCTCGACAAGTAATAAGAACAATTGATGCATTGATCCAAGAAGGAAAAGGCGATCGGGATAAAGGCTTAGAGTTGCCTAATGGAGGAAAGCTCTTCTTTCTCAGAAAAACTAAACCTTTAACCGCTGTTGCTCAAATTACAACAGAAGAACCGTTAAAGATTGATCCATTAGAGAAAGTTTATTCTGCTTTGGAGAGAGTAACTGCACTTTTAGAAGATCAAAATAGAACTGCAGACAGCAAGATTATTGATATAGCTATGCATTTGATGGAAAGGGATAAGGAAGTACCTACTTTTGTGGTATCTAAAGATATCAATTTTAGAATTGAGGCATATAGCCGCGGTTTACCAGCACAAGATTATGAATATGATCGAGCTAACATTGATTTGGGAAAATTTTATGGAAGAACTCAAGAGTTTGAAGTTGGGGGAGATTTAATTACCGCCATCCATAAAAACCAGATTGAAATTCCAGATGAATTAAAAGCATCAGTGCAGTTAAATCAGTATCTTACATTAAAAAATGGGCCATCACAATCGGTATTAGCTAAAATAAAAGGTAATTACATTCAAAAATTAAAGAGTCTGGATAAAGGCGGGATAGAAAGTATAAAGCCCAAAAATCGGGAACAAAGGTTCTTGTTGGATGCGTGCTTAGATCCAGAATTAGGCGTGGTCTGCGGAATTGGACGTGCCGGTACGGGAAAAACTCTGTTAGCAATATTAGCCGGAGTATCTCAAGTGATGGGAGGTACTGAACATGGGGAAAAATTTGAAAAAGTGGTGGTATATCGTTCTACTCCGCAAACTAGATTAGGTTATCTTCCAGGAGGCTTAGATGAAAAGTTAGACCCTTATTTTAAACCAATTTGGACCACTATCAAAGTTATTTTCGGGAAGAAAGGCAATGATTACCCCCAAATTGAAGAATTAATTGAATGTTTGCCTCTTGATTTGGCCAAAGGAGAGACTCATCATAATTCTTATGTAGTAGTAGATGATGCTCAAGATCTTACCCCTGAAGAGGTTAAGCTGATTGGCACCCGTATCGGCGAAGGTACAAAATTAGTATTTACTGGAGATCCCTACCAAATCAGCAATCCTTATTTGGATGAGAAGAGCTGCGGGCTTACACATTTAGTTGAATCTTTGGGTGGAAAATTCCCCGAAGTATCTTATGTGTTTTTGTATGATGTAGTCAGAAGCAAAATAGCAGGATTATTTGCAGAACATTATCATTGAAAATTGCACTTTAAATGATTTGGTATTTGTTTAGCATTAAATTCGACTGTCGTCTCATAATGTGAGTGCGCTCACACTTCAAAATTCCAGACGTGCTCATCGCAGAGTCGCATCTCCATAGGAGCCACCCCTCTGCGACTCTCTATGAATAAATCAAATGAATTTTGACCTTATCTCAAATGCGAAGTTGCGTTTGAGATTAGGAGACTAGCAAGTCGAGTTTATGATGCTAAACAAATACATTATTTGTAATGTTATTTCACCACTCCTTTCAATGCCGCAATTCCTACTTCTAATTGCTTCGCACTGGGCTCTTTGGTGGTTATCCTCTGCAGCCATAATCCCGGAGCGATTAGAATCCGGATTAAGAAATTCTGATTAAATCGCGCGCTTAGTTTTACTAATTCGTATCCAATGCCTGCTAATATCGGCAGCAATAATATTCTTCCAAATAACTTAACATACCAATCTCCGCTGATGAACGAGAACACAATGATAGACAATAATAGTACCATGAATAAAAATGAAGTGCCGCATCTGGGATGAAATCGCGAATATTTTTTGACGTTAGCTACAGTTAATTCTTTTCCAGCTTCATAACAAGCGATAGCTTTATGCTCTGCTCCGTGGTATTGGAAGATTCTACGCACTTCGCTTAGAAGAGAGATTAATCCTAAATATCCCAGAAACAATACTACTCGAAATAATCCATCTAAGATATCAAACCATATTCCTTCTGATTGAATAAATCGAGCAGTAAAGAACGGCAGGGCAATGAAGAATAATACTACAAACAGGAATGATAAAGCGATGGTTCCGATAATCTCAGTTGTGGTGAGTTTTTCTTCAGTTCCTAGATTTTGGTTGGAGCTCCAGATTAAAGCTCGGATGCCATCGTAAAGAGAGTATCCTAATCCTACGATTCCACGGATGAAGAAAAAGTTGAAGTATTTGGGATAAGAGGTGCTTTTTTCTTGTTTTATTTTTATCTTGCCATTGGGAAGGCGCACGGCTACAGCATAACGCTGTTTGTTGCGCATCATTACACCTTCTATTACCGCTTGGCCGCCAATTTGCATAGTTATTGAATTTATATACTAGAATATAAAGGTAACTGTTGTGGGGCACAGTTCGAAAAGTGAGTGATAGCACCATTATCACCACTGCCCAGAAAAATCGAGAGTGATTTTCTGGGCTGAGATGCGATAGTTGCATCTCATTA